>DATBCA010000435.1:0-10888 GCA_036270715.1 Solirubrobacteraceae bacterium | reverse complement strand
ATCGCGTGGCTCGCGCCGCGCATCACGCTCGGGACGCCCCTGCGTATCGAGTAGGCCGCGCGGGCGGCGGAAGGCGCGCGGAGCGGAAGGCGCGCGGAGCGGAAGGCGCGCGGAGCGGAAGGCGCGCCGGGGCGAAAAACGTGCTGCGGGAGCTCCGCGCGCGTCCGAGCGCCATCGGTACATCCGTCCAATCTCGTTGACCGCTTGTCCGCTGTTTGCGAGGTTGCCCGCGCTCGCGGGGTTTAGAGGGCGGCGATGCGCCCGCCGCTGCCCGCCGAGCGCCTACGTACCCCCAACACGGACCCGGGAGGGAAACATGTCCGCTCGCACACGACCGACCACGCCCACCGTCAAGCGCGACGAACGGCCACGCATGCGAGACGTCGCGTTCGCGGTGATCGCGATCCTCGCTCTGATAGCCGTGTTCCTCGCGGCCACCATGGTTCCCTTCACGAGGGCGTGAGGAGCACGCCCGCACGCGCGAGCTCTGCCGTGCGTGCGGGCCCGCGCGAGCTCTGCCGTGCGTGCGGGCCCGCGCGAGCTCTGCCGTGCGAAGATTCGGCGCGTGCCGGCCATCCACAGGATCTGCGCCGTCGTCCGCGTGCGCGCGGCATGAGGGCGGTCGTCTGCCGGCACGCCCAGCTCGACGTCGTAGAACGCCCTGAGCCAAACCCCGGCGCGGGCCAGGTGCGCCTGCAGGTCCTGCGCGCCGGGATCTGCGGCTCGGACCTGCACGCGCGCCACGGCTGTGACCAGTGGGCCGAGCTCGCCGCGCGGCTCGGATACGACCGCTTCGCGCGCTCCGATCAGGAGATCGTCTTCGGCCACGAGTTCTGCGGAGAAGTCGCGGAGCACGGGCCTCGCTGCCGGCGCGCGCACGCGACCGGCACGCACGTCGTCGCCCTGCCGCTGCTTCGCTCGCGCACCGGCGTCGACACGCTCGGACTCTCCGTCCACGCCCCCGGCGCGTACGCCGAGCAGGTCATCGCCGAGGAGTCGATGATGATGCCCGTGCCCAACGGGCTCGCGCCCGAGGTCGCCGCGCTGACCGAGCCGATGGCCGTCGCGTGGCACGCCGTCAGGCGCGGCGAGGTCCGAAAGCGGACCATCGCGATCGTCGTCGGATGCGGGCCGGTGGGACTCGCCGTCATCCTCCTGCTGAAGGCCAAGGGCGTGCGCACCGTCGTCGCAAGCGACTACTCGGCGGGGCGCCGCGCGCTCGCGCGCGCGTGCGGCGCGGACGTCGTCGTCGACCCCGCGCGCGACTCGCCGCTGAACGCCATCGACGGGCGCGGGCAGCTCACCGACATGCCGTCCGCGCTCGAGCTCGTTGTCGGCACGCGCGAGAAGCTCGAGCGCCTTCCCGTCGGCTGGTGGCACGCCTGGCGGCTCGGTGAAGCTCTCGGCGCCGGGCCCAAGCATCCCGTGATCTTCGAGTGCGTCGGCGTGCCCGGCGTGATCGACAGCATCATCGACGGCGCCCCTTTGCAGTCACGGATCGTCGTCGTGGGCGTCTGCGTCGGCGCCGACCAGATCACGCCCGCGATGGCCATCAACAAGGAGCTCGACTTGCGCTTCGTGCTCGGCTACACCCCGCTCGAGTTCCGCGAAACGCTGCACATGCTCGCCGAGGGCGTCCTCGACGCGAGCCCCATGGTCACCGGCACGGTCGGGCTCGGCGGCGTCGACGCCGCCTTCACCGCGCTCGGCGACCCCGAGGCCCACGCGAAGATCCTCATCGATCCGCGCAGCCCCTCACTCGAGCCGACAGCCATGGCGTAGCTCCGCGGGCGAGCCGGTCCGCCGGGGTGAGAGCCGGAGGGGCCTGAGCGCCGAGCGGCGCGCCGCCCGTAAGACGGCGGCGCGCCCTCCGCCAAGCGGCGCGCGTGTGTGCCGCGCGGTGCGACCATCGATGCGTGATCGACATCCGCCAAGTTGCCCGGCGGTGATCGCCGATGCGCGCACGCACACACGGTTCGAGTCGGCTGCTCGTACTCGTAAGGCTTCGCGCGCTCGCGCTCGCCACGGTCGCTCCGGGACTCGCCGCGCTCGCCGCCTGCGGGTCCGCGCAGGGCGGAGGAGCGGCCGCAGGCGCGCCCGCGGTGAGCGGAGGGGCCGCCGCGCGCGCGTCCGCGGGGACCGCGGCGCCCGCGGCACCCGCGGCACCCGCCCCGCCCTGCGGCGCGGCGACCGGCGAAGCGCTCACGCGGACCGTCGGCATGGTCGCGACGCGCATCTACGGCAACGAGCTCGCGAGTGGCGAGGTCTCCTCGGACAGGCGCCAGGTCGAGGGCTTCACACCGTTGCTCGAAGCGGTCGCCGCGGGCGATCGCGCGGCGACGCGCGCGGCGGTGACGACGATCGTGTACTCGCATACGCACATCGTGCGCCTGCGCGTCACGCGCGCGGGCGCGGTGCTCGCCGACGTCGGCGGGCCGTACATCCTCGCGCCGGTGAGCGGCAGCCTGCGCCGGCGCGGGCGCACGGTGGGGCGCTACGAGTTCTCGGTGCAGGACGACTCCGGCTACGTGAAGCTCGTCACGCGCTTCATCGGCACGCCGCTCGTCGTGCGCTCGGGCTCGCACACGCTGCCCGTCGAAGGGGCGCTGTACCCAGCGCCCGCGAACCTTCCCGCACACGGGCAGCTCAGCTTCCGCGGAGGCGACTACGAGGTCTTCACCCTCAAGGCGAGCGCGTTCCCGAGCGGCGCGCTCGAGATCTCCCTGCTCGTGCGCGTCCCGTCCGCGCTTGCCCGCGAGCCGTGCTCGGAACTCCACGCGAACGAGCTCGGCGACGTCGCGCGGCGCGTATCTCGCCGCTTCGCGCTCGCGCCGTCGAACCTCGGCCTGTACATCGACGCGACTGCGCCGCTGACGAGCGGGCTCATCTTCATTCGCACCGCCGGCGCGCACCCGCGCGAGCTCGCCGCAAGCGCGCATCCAATCCCGCCGAGCCTGCCCGCGCGCGGCACCGTCACCTATCGCGGACGCGCCTACAGGGTCTTCTCGTTCACCGCGCCGAGCTCGGTCGGCACGTTGCGGATCTCCCAGCTCGTGCGCGAATAGCGTCGCGCGCAGCTGCCGCTCCGGTGCGCCGCACGAGCCGATCGTGCACGCCGAAGATCACGCCTCACGCCGTTCGCGAGCGCGCGGTACGGTAGACGAAAATCACACCCGAGCATCGACAGACGCGAGGAGACACAGATGCACCTTGAGGCCGAGATAACAGTCGAGCGGCCGCGCGCGGAGGTGTTCGACTACATCGCGCGCGGTGAGAAGCTGCCGGAGTACGTGACCGACTTCTCGTGGGTCAAGCAGGACTCGGACGGCGAGCCGACGCTGGGGACGACGTACAGCTACAAGATGGCCCGCGGCGCGGAGGGCACGTTCGACTGGACCGAGTTCGAGCCGAGCTCGAGGCTCGCGTGGCACGGCCCTCCCGTGAAAGCCGGCCCGGGCTCGATGGAGCCGTCCGGACGGTGGGAGCTCGCGGACGCGGGCACCGGCACGCGCGTGAAGCTCGTGATGACGCCGAAGCCCGGCGGCCTCTTCCGGATGATGGCGCCACTGATGGCGATGCAGATGCGCAAGGGGAACGACGCGGCGCTCCAGCGGCTGAAGGGGAAGCTCGAGGGCTGAGCGCCCGCGGCCGGCGAGCACCTCGCCGCCGCTACCCGCGCCTGGACGTCGCGCCTACTGCGGCAGCTCGCGCCCGAGCCAGCCGCGGTAGAAGCCCGCGATGTCGGGCAGGAAGTCGTGCACCACGGGGTAGCCCGGCGGGAGCGCTTCGACCTCGAGCTGACGTGCGCACGACGGGCAGTAGTACTCGCGCACGTGCTGCAGAGCGGGATCCGGCCCGGCCATCTTCGGGTAGACCTCGAGCAGCGACTCCTCGCTCTCGCGCACGTGCACGACGGCGTCGAGCTTCCAGTTGCGGTCGTGCGCGCTGAAGTCGTGGCCGCAGTCGCAGCGGTAGACCATCTCGCCGTCGGCGCGGCGCCGCACGATGTTCAACCCCTCGCCCGCCGGCAGCACGATCGGGTCCTCGTACGGGACCCGGCGCTGGAGCACCGCGAGCCACTTCTGGAAGCGGTCGGCGTCCTTGTAGCCGGACTGGATGTCCTTGACCTCGCGCCGTGAGAGCTTTTCGTCGAGCAGCGCTTCGAGCGTCTCCTCGTCCAGGCGCCCGCCGGTCGCGGCGGGCACGCCCTCGTGCATGCCGTGCGGGTCGGACTGCGCGAGGAATTCGTCGGCGGCAACGTCCGGGTCGAGCCTGCCGGGCAGGGCGCGCGCGAGCGTGACCGTCGGCGTGGTCACGTCGAAGTCGAAGTCCTCGGGGAGGTCCCAGAAGCCCCGGTACTCGGCCGCCCACCGCGGCGACAGCCGCATCGACTCCGCGAGCGTTTCCTTGATCGGCTGAGCGATGTCCTGAGCGAGGATGCGCTCGCGCTCGCGCGCGACCCACTCGCGCACCGGCAGCGCGCGCTCCAAGCGCCTGCTGCGGAAGGCCTTGCGATCGGAGACGCCGTACACCGACTCGGCGAAGCGCGGCAGCAGGTGTCCCTCGTCGATGTCGCGCTGCACCGCCTCGAGCGGGCGCAGCAGCGGGTCGCCGAGGCCGGCGCCGCCCTTCATCACCGACAGGTAGAGATCGCCGTTGGCAAACGGCGAGAGCATCGTCATGCCGTCGTTCTTGTACTCGCGCGAGCTGCCCTCGATCGCCATCAGCGCGGGGCTCTCGTAGTCGCCGTCGGCGACCGGGTAGGCCTCGCCGCGGCGCGCGCGCTCCACGAGGTCGGCGCCCTTGATGTTGTGGATGTACGCCGTCGGCCCCGGGTAGCCCCCGAACAGCCCGCCCGCGGAGAGCACGCGCCCGGTGCCGATGTTCTGGAGCTCCCAAAAGGCGGTCTTGTTGACCATGAACAGAGACTCGAAGCTCGAGCCGCCGCGGTGGCGACCCGGCCCCGCCGACGATGCCTTGACGCGGCGCGAGAGGTACACGAACGGCGAGATCAGCTCCCACATCTCGACGTCGCCCGCGTCGCCCTCGGGGTTGAACATCGCGGCGCAGTAGTCGGTGCCGTCGAGCACGTACTTCGCCCCCATCCCCTGCGCGGCGATCTCGAAGTTCATGATCGCGGACGACGCGCCGTACTGGTCGATGCCGCCGCCCTGCTGCACGTTGCCCGAGACCGAGTAGGAGGCGAGCACCTCCTCGATGAAGCCGCGCGCCTGCAAGGCGCGCGAGATCGTGCGCGGGAAGCCCGTGAACGACGGCTGCAGGAACGCCCACGCGATCGCGGTCGAGCCCTCGGCGTCGCCGAGGTTCGCGATCGTGCCCTCGGGGAAGTTCGTTTCGAGCGCGAGGTATGCGCCGTCGTTGACCTTGTCGTTGCAGATGAGCGTCTGCGTGAACATCACCCAGATCGCACCCTGCATGCCTGAGGGCGTGCAGTTCATCGAGTGCCAGCCCCACGAGGACGCGCCGTCGTAGTCGAGCGAGTACGTGCCGTCGCCGCCGATGCGAACCTCGAACGGCGAGTGCATCACGATGTCGCGCCGCGCGCGCGCGGGCAGCTGCTCCTTGTCGGTGAACTCCGCGTCGAAGATCGCCGGCGAGCGGTAGCGGCCGGGAATCGTCATCTCGCGGATGCGCGACTTGAAGGAGCGTCGGCCCTCCTCGATGACCTCGCGGCTGAAGCGCTTGAAGCGCTCCGCGCCTTCCTCCGCGAGCAGGCGCTCGACGGCGTCGCGGATCATGTGGCAGCCCGCGAGGCGCGTTCGCTCGTCGAGCAGGTAGTACGCGGAGGCGCGCGTGCGCTTTTTGCAACGCTCGAGGTGCCAGCGCGCGAGCTCGTCGCCCTCGCCGACCTTCATGCACGGAAGGTCGATGCCGTCTTCGTAGCGCGTCGTCGGGCCCACGGGCACGCCGCCGGGCGTGCTCGCGCCGATGTCGAGCACGTGCGTGACGCCGCCCGCCCACGCGAGCAGCTCGCCCTCCCAGAAGATCGGCACGAACGTCTGCACGTCGGCGTTGTGGACGTCGCCGATCGTCGGATCGTTGTTGGCGAAGATGTCGCCGGGACGGATCGCGGGGTTGTCCTCGTAGCCGTTGCGAACCATCCACTTGATCGCGTCGGACATCGTGTGGACGTGCACGATGATGCCCGTCGAGAGGGCGATCGAGTCGCCCTCGGGCGTGTACAGCGCGAAGCACAGCTCGCCGAGCTCGCGCACGATCGGGGAGGCGGAGATGTTGAGCGCGGTCGAGCGCGCGGAGACGAGGCCGCCGCGCAGGCGCGAGAAGAGCTTCTCGTAGCCGATCGGGTCCGAGCGCATCAGCTCGAGCTCGCGCAGCCCGCAGTAGTGCCCGGTGTCGGCGAACAGGCGCTCGGACTCCTCGAGCATCTCCAGCAGGCCCCTCCCCTCCCATCCGATGCCCGCTCCGCTGGGCTCGACTGCCTGATCGACGGTCGCCATCGCTGGACCTCCTACGTCGCCGTGAGATGGAAGATGTGGTGACCGTCGAGCCGCGCGGTGCGCCCCGGCGGGACTGCGAAGGTGGTGGCCGAGTGCTCGACGATCGCGGGGCCGACGATCGTGTTGCCGGCGGCGATCTGCTCGAGCTGGAAGATCTCGGTCTGCACGCGCTCGCCTTCGCTCGCGCGTCCCCAGTGCACCGCGCGGCGGTCCTTGGGCGGCGGTGCGCCATCGACCTCCTCGAGCGCCGGCAGCGCCGGCTTCTCGACGTCGACGGTCCCGTGGACGATCGCGTGCGTGACGAGATAGCCGAACTCGGGCGAGCGCGCGGAGGACGCGTACATCTTCGCGTACGCGTCCTCGAAGCACGCGACGAGCTCATCGACCTGCGCGGCCTCGGAGAGCGCGGGGTGCGGCGAGGGGAACTCGATGTCGTTGAGCTGGCCGTAGTACTGCATGCGCACGGCGTGCGTGAAGCGCACGCGCTCGCGCTCGATGCCCGACTTCGCGAACTCCTGCGCGGCGCGCTCCTCGAGCCCCTGCCAAGCGGCGGTGATCATCATGCCGATGCCCGCGCGTTCGGCGTCGCCGAAGGTCGGCAGGAGCGGCAGGTCGATCGTCTGGTCGTAGCGGTAGTCGAAGTCCGCGCACGCGCAGCCGAACGCCGAGAAGCCGGCCGCCCACGCGGGCATCAGCACCTCCGCGTAGTCGACGCCCTCGGTGTAGCCGGCGACGTGCAGCGGGCCGCCGCCGCCGTAGCACAGCAGCGTGTAGTCCGTGGGCGAGTAGCCCTTGCCGAGGATCTGCCCGACGGCCTCGTTCTTGAGCGTCTGCTCGAACAGCTCGATCACGCCCGCGGCCGCCTCCTCGACGTCGAGGCCGAGCGGCCGCGCGAGCTGGACCTCGACGGCGTCGCGCGCGCGCGCGACGTCGAGCTTGACTTCGCCGCCGAGGAAGTAGTCAGGGTTCAGCCGCCCGAGGATGAGGTTGAGGTCGGTCACCGAGATCGTCTCGAGTCCGCCCTCGGGCCAGCACACGCCGATGCGCGAGCCCGCGGAGTCGGGACCGAGCTCGGGGCGGTTGGAGTTGGGGTTGACGCGCACGAACGAGCCGGTGCCCGCGCCGATGGAGTCGATGCGCACGAGCGGCATGTTGAGCAGGAAGCGCGCGACGTCGGGCGTCTGCGTGATCTCGAAGCGACCGTCGGTGATCAGCGCGATGTCGAACGACGTGCCGCCGATGTCGGTGCAGAGGACGTTTCGAATACCCATCCGCTGCGCGAGGGCGTGCCCGCCGACGACGCCGCCGATCGGGCCGGAGACGAGCGTGCGCGCAAGTTCGCGCGCCTCGATCGACACGGTTCCTCCGTGCGAGGCCATGACGCGAAGCTCGAACGGGGCGCAGTTCTCCTTGGTCACCTCGCGTACGGCCTTCAGCGTCGTGCGCGAGGGCTCGGCGGCGTACGCCTCGATGACCGTCGAGTTCAGACGCGGGAGGTCGCGACGCATCGGGTAGAGCTCGCTCGAAAGGAACACGGGCACAGAGCCGTCGAGCCCCGCGGCGGCCTTCTCCTCGGCGACGATCTCGCCCACTCGCTGCTCGTGCGCGGGGTTGCGGTAGCTGAAGAGCAGCGAGATGACGATGCCCTGCACGCCCTCGGCGATCAGCGCCCTCGCGGCCTCGCGCACGTCCTCCTCGCGCAGCGGCAGGACCTCGTCGCCGAACACGTCGATGCGCCCGCGCACCCCCATGACGCGCTCGCGCGGCACGAGCGGCTCGTTGTGGAAGTGCGTCGCGAGGTGCAGGCGGTCGGAGTACGAGGTGCCGAGATACGTCTGGATCCCGCGCTCGATGCGCAGGTAGTCCTCGTGGCCCGCGTTGACGATGCACCCGATCTTCAGGCCCTGACGCTGGAGCAGGCGGTTGAGCATCGCGGTGCCCGAGTAGATGCCCGAGACGATCGTCGCAAAGCCCTCCTCGGGCCGCGAACCCCACTGGCCTAGCGCATCGCGCGCGGAGCCCATGAAGCCGAGCGACTCGTCCTGCGGGGTCGTCTGCGCCTTGCCCACGACGAACGAGCCGTGCTCGTCGACGATGAACGTGTCGGTCATCGTCCCGCCGGCGTCGATCGCGAGCACGCGCGGCACGCGCGCGGCCGTACCGGCGCCCTCAGTCACTCTCGCTCCCTGAAAAACCGAACATCCTCGCTCTCGCTGTCGGACGATTCGAGCGTCCCGCGAGTCTACGTCCTCGGGATATATTCCGCTCGCACCGTCCATGGCAGCCAGGGAGGAACGATGTCCGAGCTAGATCGACTCGACGCGACAGGCCAGGCGCAGCTCGTGCGCGACGGTGAGGTGTCGCCACAGGAGCTCGTCGCGGCCGCGGCAGAGCGCATCGCCGCGCTCAACCCGGAGCTCAACGCGGTCATCACCGACCTCTCCGAGAAGGCCGCGGCGGAAGCGTCGCGAGCGCTCCCCGACGGGCCATTCCGCGGCGTGCCGATGCTCGTCAAGGATCTCGCGTGCCACACCGCGGGCGATCCCTTCCACGAGGGGATGGCGTTCCTCAAGCGGCTGCAGTGGACGGAGTCCGAGGACCAATTCCTCGCGCGCCGCTTCCGCGAGGCGGGGTTCGTGATCATGGGCAAGACGAACACGCCGGAGCTCGGCATCCTGCCGACGACGGAGCCGGCCGCGTACGGCGCGACGCGCAACCCCTGGGACACCGGCCGCTCGCCCGGCGGCTCGAGCGGCGGCTCGGCGGCGGCGGTCGCGGCGGGGATCGTCGCGGTCGCGCACGCAAACGACGGCGGCGGGTCGATCCGCATCCCGGCAAGTCACTGCGGCCTCGTCGGCCTGAAGCCCTCGCGCGGGCGCGTATCGCTCGGCGCGGACTTCGGCGACGTGATCTCTGGCCTCGTCTGCGAGCACGTGGTCTGCCGCTCGGTGCGGGACAGCGCGGGCGTGCTCGACGCGATCTGCGGCGAGATGCCCGGCGACCCCTACGTCGCGCCCGCGCGCGTGCGCCCGTACCTCGAGGAGGTCGGCGCGGATCCGGGCAGGCTGCGCGTCGGGCTGATGACGGCGCCGCCCGGCAGGCAGTTCGAAACCCACCCCGACTGCGTCGCCGCGGCGGAGGCGGCCGCACGCGCGCTCGAATCGCTCGGCCACTCCGTCGAGCCCGCGCGACCCGAGGCGATCGACGACCCCGAGTACATAGACACGTTCCTGCTGCGCTGGACCGCCGGGATCGCGTGGAACCTCAAATATTGGGAAGCGAAGACCGGCAACGCGATCGGCGCCGATGACGTCGAGCCGTCGACATGGGCACTCGCGCAGGTGGGACGCACTCACGCCGCCGCCGACTACCTGCGCGTGGTCGAGAAGCACCAGCGGCTCACGCGCAAGATGACCGAGTGGTGGCGGGACGGGTTCGACCTCCTGCTCACGCCGACGACCGGCGAGCCGGCGACGGCGCTGGGCGAGTTCGACGCGCCCGCCGACAACCCCGCGGCGCCGCTCATGCGCGCGGTCCCGCTGGGGACGTTCACCGCCGGGCTCAACGTCACGGGCCAGCCCGCGATCTCGCTCCCGGTCCACTGGACCGACGCGGGCCTGCCGGTGGGTGCGCAGCTGGTCGCGGCGTACGGCCGCGAGGACCTGCTGCTCCGCGTCGCGGCCCAGCTCGAGGAGGCGGTCCCTTGGGCCCACCGTCGCCCAGAGCCCGCGGGACACGCCGCGAGCGTGGGCTAGCGCGTGAGCGCGCAGGGCGCGCGCGAGCCGACCGGTGAGCAGCTCGCGCGCGCGTGGTTCGAGCACTCGCCGCTGATCGGCACGCTGGGGATGCGTCTCGTCTCCATCGCGCCCGAGGAGGCGACGGTCGAGCTCCCCTACCGCACCGAGCTCGCCACGGCCGGCGACGTCGTCCACGGCGGCGCGATCATGTCGTTGCTCGACACCGCGGCCGCGCTCGCCGCGTGGTCGGCACACGATCCGAGCAAGGGCGTTCGCTGGGGGACCGTGAGCGTGTCGGTGAGCTTCCTCGCATCGGCGCAGGGACGCGACCTCGAGGCGACCGCGCGCGTCACTCGCCGCGGCCGCAGCATCTGCTTCTGCCGCGTCGACGTCCGCGACTCCGAGCAGACGGCGATCGCCGAGGCGCTCGTCAGCTACCGGCTCGGTTAGCGCGGCGCGTCGCGCAGGTGGTCCCGGGTCGCGCAGGTGGTCCGACGGGAGTGTCGCGCGCGCGTGCGCGTGCGCGTGCGCGTGCGCGCGCGCAGCACCTTCGTTTGCGTTCACGCCGACCGCCGCTTGCGTTCACGCCGACCGCCGCTTGCGGTCACACCAACGACGACGCGTCCGGGAACGCACGCGTGAGCGACAATCGCAGGGATGGACGCGACCCTG
>DATBCA010000434.1:0-4823 GCA_036270715.1 Solirubrobacteraceae bacterium | reverse complement strand
GACCTCGAGCTCGATTCGCGCGGCGGCGCCGTGCTCGGCGCGTCGCGCTCGCCCGACGCCTCGCTGCACGAAGAGACGCTCGTGCTGCGCGCGATCCGGCGGATCTGCAAGTAGGTCCGCGGCCTGACGCCCCGCGCCGTTCGGTGCGCGCCCGCTTGCGCGAAGCCGGCTAGGGCGCGCTGAGCTCCCGCAACCGCGGCACCACCGCTTCTCCAAGCCTCGTCACCTCGGCGACCGGATCGGAGCTCCTCGGCACGACCTCCACCAGGTCGACCCCCAGCCGGGCGTATTGCTCCATGCTTGCGAGAAAGCCGTCGACATCGGTCAGCGGATCGCCGGCCACGGCCAGGATCGTGTTTTCGATCTCGGCCGGGTCGCGCCCGATGTCCGCGCAATGCTGGGACAGGACGTCGAGCTTGTGCTCGACCACGGACGGCTCGGGAGCGAACAGGTTGCAAGCGTCGGCGTACTGCGCCACCAGCCGCAGCGTCTTTTTCTCGCCGCTTCCGCCCACGAGGATCCGCGGCCGTGGCTGCTGGACGGGGCGTGGCTGGCAGATCGTCTCGGCGAGGCGGTAATGCCGGCCCTCATACGGGCCGTCGTCGTCGCTCCACATCTGCTGGCAGATCTGCAGCGTCTCCTCGAGGCGTTCGAAGCGCTCTCCCAATGGCGGAAAGGGGACACCGAGACCCTTGTGCTCGCGTTCGTACCACGCCGCCCCGATGCCGAGCTGGGCGCGCCCGCCGCTCACGACGTCGAGCGTCGTCACGATCTTGGCCAGGAGTCCCGGGTGGCGGTAGGTCACGCCTGTGACGAGCGTGCTGAGCGTGATCCGCTCCGTGCGGCCGGCGACAAAGCCGAGCCCCGTGTAGCCCTCCAACATCGGGTCCTGGGCGGTGGCGAAGCGCTCCATTTGAAACCAGTGATCCATCAGCGTGAGCTTCGCGCAGCCGCCCTCCTCGGCCGCTTGGGCGGCAGCCCCCAGCGTCGGGCCGAGCGCCTCCGGTCCGCCTGGAAGCGTGAAGTTGACGAAGTGGATACCTAGCTTCATGGCTCGCCTCCCGCCTACCGATTGAATGGACGCGCATGCTATCCACGCCACACCGGAGCCGGCCGAACAGGATCGCCGCGCGGGCGCAGTACGAGCGCGTCGGTCAGGCTCGAGTAGTAGCTCCGACGAGCTGAATCAGCTGCCGGCGCGAAGGCGCGCCGCGCGCGCCTTCTTGCGCGCGCCGGTGTTGCGGTGCAGCGCGCCGCGCTTGACGGCCTTGTCGATGGTGCTCTGAAGGCGCTTGTGCTCCGCGTCGGCGCGCTCGGCCTCGCCGCCGTCGACCGCCGCCTTCAGGCTGCGAAAGTACGTCTTGACCGCGGAGGTGTAGTGGCGGTTCTCCAGCCGCTCGCGCTCGGAGCGGAGGATGCGCGTCTTCTGCGAGTGGATGTTGGCCATGAGGACGGGCCCGTGCGCGCAGCCGTGCGCGCTCCGAGCAGCGCCGTACTATAGCGGCGTTGTCCGCGAGCGCCGAAGCCCAGGCCCTGTCCGCAGCCGAGGCAGGGACCCCGCCGGCGCCTCCCGGGGGCGGCCGCGTGGCGCGCAACACGGCGATCTTCTCGGTCGCGACGGGCGTCTCTCGCGTCGCGGGGCTCGCGCGCGAAGTCTCGGTCGCGAAATTCTTCGGCACGAGCGGGCCGTTCTCGGCGTTCACGCTCGCCTTCCAGATCCCGACGCTCGTCTCGAACCTGTTCGCGAACGCGGCGCTGTCGGCGGCGTTCGTGCCGGTGTTCACCGAACTGCTGCAGAAGGGCCGGCGTCAGGAGGCGATCAGGCTCGCGTCGACGCTCTTCTGGATCATGCTCATCGCGCTCGGCGCGATCACCGCCGTCGCGATCCTCGGCGCGGGCGTGTTCGTGCCGTTGTTCACCGGCAGCAAGTTCAACCACACCCTCGACGGCATGGCCGCAGGGTTCTCTCAGGTGCTGTTCCCGGTCGTGCTTCTGCTGGGGCTGAACGGGCTGCTGGTGGGGATCCTGCAGAGCTACGAACGCTTCACCATCGCGGCGATCGCGCCGGCGGCGTGGAACGTCGTGATCCTCGTGTTGCTGCTGACGATCCGTCCGCACTTCCACGGCGAAGAAGCGCAGCTGTACGTGTACGCGGGGGCGATCCTCGCGGCGACCGGCGTGCAGCTGCTGATGGCCGCCGGGGCACTCGGGCGGATCGACTTCCGTCTGCAGATGCACGTCGACTGGCACGACCCGCGTATCCGGCAGGTCTTCACGCTGATGCTGCCGGTGACGATCGGCCTCGGGATCGTGAACCTCGACCAGCTCATCAACTCGGCCTTCGGCACGCTCGTGAGCGCGGAAGCGCCGCGCGCGATCGACAACGCGTTTCGCGTCTACATGCTCCCGCAGGGGCTCTTCAGCGTGGCCGTCGCGACGGTGCTGTTCCCGACGCTCAGCCGCATGGCAGCCGACCGTGACGCGACGGCGATGCGCCGCGCGCTCGGGATCGGTATGCGCCAGATCAACCTCCTGCTGATCCCCGCGTCGGCGTTCATGATCGTGCTCGCGACGCCGATCGTGCGGCTGCTGTTCCAGCGCGGGCACTTCGGCGCGCACTCCACGCACATCGTCTCGGTCGCGCTGTTCTGGTTCGCGTTCAGCCTCCCGTTCGGCGGGCTGAACCTGCTGCTCACGCGTACGTTCTTCGCGGTGCAGCGGCCCTGGATACCGACGCGACTGGCCGCCGTCAACATCGTCGTCGACATCATCGTGAGCATCGGCCTGTACAGGCCGTTCGGAATCGGTGGCCTGATCATCGGCACGGTCGCTGCGAACGTCGTTATGACCGCCCTGCAGCTGGTGCGCCTGCGCGCCGGGTTCAACGGGCGCCTCGAAGGCGCGCAGACGACGATGATCACCGCGCGCATCCTCCTCGCCTCCGCGCTGCTCGCGGGCGTGTGCGCCGGCGTGTGGTACCTGCTCGACCGCCTCCTCGGGCGCTCGCTCGCGGCGCAGCTCGCGAGCGTGGGCGCCGCGGGCGCCGCGGGCGTCTACGTGTACACGCGCGCGGTCCTCGCGATGCGCGTACCCGAGGCCCACCAGGTGATCCGCCTGGTGCGCGCGCTCGCCGGTGGAGGGGCGCGGGCGTAAGCGGCGTCTCGCGGCTCGGCGAGGCGCGCGTAGTATCCGGCGCGAGTCACGTGGCGCACATCGACCACAGCTTCCGGATGAGCGGCGCCCCGGACGCGGCCCAGGCGCTGTTCATGCGCGACATCACGCCCGAGCTCGCGCGGGACGCGTTCTTCCACGTGATCACCGAAGAGCCGGGAGAGCTCGTGTTCGACGACGCGCTCAGCCCGGACGAGGACGCTCCGGACGTGGATGCGGAACGCGGGGCGGGGACGCTCGGCGACGAAGAGGAGCTCAGCGACGAGCCCAAGGCGGCGCGGCTGTGGCTCGGCGGGTCGTGGCGGGTCGCCGGGCGGTCCGCGGGGCTCGCGCCGATCGGCCTTGGGCAGGACCTGCTGGCCCGCCACCTCCGCGCAGAGTTCACGCCGCGCGACGGCGCGACGGTCGTGCGCCTGCACGGCCACGTCCGCAGGAACCTGCGCGACGCGCTGCAGCTGCTGGGAACGGCCGGTCACTGGCCCGAAACGGCCGATCAGCCGCACGACTAGACACAGGCCGCAACCCCTGATCGACGCCCCGCCGGGCGGACCCTGGGGCCCACCCGGCGGCGCCGGCGTGAATCGCCTTTGAACTACTACGTCCCAGGACTTGTGTCTTCGCCTGGGCGGCTTGACACTCCCGACCACCTGGACAGGCCGCCGCGCGAGCGGCGCGTTGCCACGGTTGGGACCAGGGCCCCGCGGTCGAGTAGGCGATCCGCCACCCGCAACGCTAGAGCATGCGGGATGGACCTGGCGACCCCCTCAACGCACCATCTATCGTGACGCGGGTCCCATGGACCAGTCGCACATCCGCAACTTCTCGATAATCGCGCACATCGACCACGGCAAGTCGACGCTCGCCGACCGGATCCTCGAGCTGACGCACACGGTCGCCGCGCGCGAGATGCGCGCGCAGGTGCTCGACTCGATGGAGCTCGAGCGCGAGCGCGGAATCACGATCAAGGCGCAGGCGGTGCGCGTCTTCTACCCGGCCCGCGACGGCGAGACGTACCAGCTGCACCTCATCGACACGCCCGGTCACGTCGACTTCACCTACGAGGTCTCGCGCTCGCTGGCCGCTTGCGAGGGCGCGCTTCTGCTCGTCGACGCGTCGCAGGGCGTCGAGGCGCAGACGGTCGCGAACACCTACCTCGCCGTCGACTCGGGCCTCGAGTTGGTCCCGTGCCTCAACAAGATCGACCTTCCGGGGGCGGAGCCCGAGCGCGTGGCGGGCGAAGTCGCGGAGCTGATCGGCGAGCCCGCGGAATCGATCCTGCGCATCAGCGCCAAGACGGGGGAGGGCGTCGCAGACGTGCTCGAGGAGCTGATCGCGCGCGTGCCGCCACCGTCTGGCGACCCGCAAGCGCCGCCGCGGGCGCTGATCTTCGACTCCGAGTTCGATCAGTACCGCGGCGTGATCGCGTACATCCGCGTCGTCGACGGCGTCTTTCGCAAGGGCGAGGCGATCCGCGCGATGGCGACGAACACCGAGGCGGACATCGACGACATCGGCGTGTTCTCGCCGCAGATGATGCCCACCGACCAGCTCGCCGCGGGCGAGGTCGGCTACCTGATCACGGGCCTCAAGGACGTGACGCAGCTGCGCGTCGGCGACACGCTGACGACACGCGCGCGCGCGGGCACGCGCGC
>DATBCA010000433.1:0-4995 GCA_036270715.1 Solirubrobacteraceae bacterium | reverse complement strand
TCCGGCGATCATCGGGCTCGCGGTCGCGCTAGCGGGGTTGAACGTCGCGATCCACCTCGCGGTCACGACGCTCTGGCGTCGTCCGCCCAGCGCGGGCCTGGCTGCCACTGCACAGCTAGGCGTCCCGGCGGCGGTGGCGTCGCTCGGGCTCGCCGAGCGCGTGATTTCTCCGCCCGTCGCGACCGCTATCGTCGGCGCGGCCGTGGTGAGCCTGGGGGGTTGCACGCTCGGGGTTGAAGCGCTCGTGAGGCGCGACCGCGCGGTGGAAGAGGCCGCTGTGTCGTGAGCGACGAGCGCGCGGCGGGCGCACGGCGGGCGCCGACGTTCGACGAGGAGCTGTTCTCGTGGCTGGGCGATGAGCCCGCGGACGTGCGCGCGGCTGACGCGGAACGCGTGCACGAGATCGCGGCGGAGTTCGCGCGCGGCTTCGACGCGCTCGCGGCACTTGGGCCGGCGGTGACGGTGTTCGGCTCGGCGCGCACTCCCGAAGAGCATCCCGACTACGCGCTCGTTCGCGAGCTCGGCGCGCGCATCGGACGCGCGGGGTACGCGGTCATCACGGGCGGCGGCCCCGGCCTGATGGAGGCCGCGAACCGCGGCGCGCGCGAAGCGGGCGCGGTGTCGGTGGGGTGCAACATCGAGCTTCCCCACGAGCAGGCGCCGAATTCGTATCTCGACATCTCGCTGCGCTTTCGCCACTTCTTCGCGCGCAAGGTGATGTTCGTGCGCTACGCGTGCGCCTTCGTGATCGCCCCGGGCGGCTTCGGCACTCTCGACGAGCTGTTCGAGGCGCTGACGCTGATCCAGACGGCGACGATCCGCCACTTCCCCGTGATTCTGCTCGGAGACGGCCAGTGGGACGGCCTGCTCGGCTGGCTGCGCACCGCCGCCCTCGCAGGCGGGCGCATCGACGCGCGCGACCTCGACCTCGTGCACGTGGCGAGCCGCGCGGCGGAGATCGTGCCGATCGTCGATCGCGCGCGCGAGCGCACGCTCGAAGCGGGCGTCGAGAAACGCGTGCTGCGCTAGCGCCAAAGGCGCCGCCGATAGCAGAACGGAGGCCCAGTCGCGCCTTCGCTCAGTAGTAACCCGCACCGCATCCTGCCACCGGCGCGGGCCCGGTCGCGGGCGCGCGCGTGTCAAGCTTCAGCCGAGCTACCCCACAGGAGGGCGAACGATGTTCAAGAACGTGCTCGTAGGCGTGGACGGCCGCGGCGGTGGCCGCGACGCGATCGCGCTCGCGACGAAGCTCCTCGACGACGCGGGCAAGCTGACACTCGCGCACGCGCACCAGGGCCTCACGAACCCCTATCACGTGATCATTCCGGGACTCATCAAGGAAGAGCAGGAAGCTTCCGCGAAGCTGCTCGAGGACGAGTACGCGCGGGCGGGAGTGGGTGCCGAGCTCGTGAGCGTCGTGGCTCAGAGCCCCGGGCAGGGGCTGCACGAACGGGCGGAGGAGCAGGGCGCGGATCTGCTCGTGGTCGGATCGTCCAAACGCAGCCTGCTGGGTAGGGTCTTCATCGGCGACGACGCGAGCGCGGCGCTGAACGGCGCGCCCTGCGCGGTCGCGATCGCGACCGCGGGCTACAGCCAGTTGGGCAGACCGCTCGAGAAGCTCGGCGTCGCGTACAACGGATCGCCGGAGAGCGAGAAGGCGCTCGAGGTCGCCCGCGAGCTCGCGCGCGAGACGGGCGCGAGCATCGCCGCGCTCGAAGTCGTGCACCTCAGCGCGTACGCGTTCGGCGGGTTGGTGGCCGCGCCGCCGATGGGCGATGCGATCGAAGACATGCTGGGTCAGGCGCAGGCTCGCATGAGCGAGCTGCAGGGCGTCGACGGCCGCGCGAGCTACGGGCTGGTCGGCGAGGACCTCGCGGCGTTCGGCGACCAGGTCGACCTCCTGATCGTGGGCTCGCGAAGCTACGGGCCCGTGCGTCGCTTGGTGTTCGGAAGCACGTCCGCATACCTCGAGCGCCACGCGCGCTGCTCGCTGCTCGTGCTCCCGCGCGGGACCAACCGAGCGGCGCCGGTCGTCGACCGCGACGAGGCGGCCGTGCCGGCGGAGGCGGCGTGAGACGGCTCACGTACGCGAACCCCGGACGAACCGGTGCCGGACCTCATCGGATAGACGAGGCGCGGTTATCCCGATGAGCGGGGCGAGGCGCGAGCCGGCTAGCGACGACGGCGCGAAGGACGCGGACGCGTCGACGATCCGAATCGTGCTCGCGGACGACCACGAGGTCGTGCGCAGCGGTCTGCGCCTGGTGCTCGAGGCCGAGCCGGACCTCGAGGTCGTCGCCGAGGCGAGTGACGTAGACGGCGCTCGGCGCTACGTGCGCGGACACAATCCGGCCGTGCTGGTGCTCGATCTGAACATGCCGGGCGGCTCGAGCCTCGAGGCGATCCCGGCGATCCGCGAGGAGTCTCCGCGGACGCAGATCGTGGTGCTGACGATGCAGCAGGAGCCGGCGTTCGCGCGCGAGGCGCTCTCAAATGGAGCCGTCGGCTACGTACTCAAGGAGGCCGCGGGCGAGGAGCTCGTCGAGGCGGTGCGCCGCGCCGCGGGCGGCGAAGGCTATCTCAACCCGAGGCTCGGAGCGCGCCTGGCCGCGCAGCCCACGGCCGCGCGCGATGACCTCTCCGAGCGCGAGATCGACGTGCTGCGGCTGATCGCGCTCGGACACACCAACGCGGAGATCGCCGCGCAGCTGTACCTCTCGGTTCGCACCGTCGAGACGCACCGCGCGCACATCCAGCAGAAGCTGCGGCGCTCGACGCGCGCGGAGCTCGTCGGCTACGCGCTCGAGCGCGGGCTCGTCGACCGCAGGACCGCCGGCTGAGCGAGACGGCGGCGGCCGTCAGCTGACTGCGGCCGCGGGCTCGCCGCTGAACGCGACCCCGGCGGCCGCGTACGCGTCGGGCGCGTCGAGGGTCTCGGCCTCGAGCAGCGCGTGCGCGAGGCTGTCGAGTTGCTCGCGATGGTCGGCGAGCAGTTGCGTGACCTCCTGCTCGGCGCGCTCGACGAGCCTGCGCACCTCTTCGTCGACGAGTCGCTGCACCGACTCCGAGGTCTCGCTCGCGCCCGGAAGCAGCGGGCCGTTGCCGTCGCTCGGAAGCACCGCGATCGGCCCGATCGCGTCGCTCATCCCCCACCTGCCGACCATCTGACGCGCGATCAACGTCAGCTGCTGGATGTCGGCCTCGGCGCCCGAGGTGATGCTGCCGTAGACAACGTCCTCGGCCGCTCGGCCGCCAAGCGCGACACGGATCTTCGCTTCGAGATCCTCGCGCGAGTACGACACTCGGTCGGCGTCAGGGGTCGAGAGAGTGACGCCGAGCGCCATCCCGCGCGGGATGATCGAGACCTTGCGCACGGGGTCAGCGCCCGGCGTCAGCATGCCGACGAGCGCGTGGCCGGACTCGTGATAGGCCGTGCGCTCACGATCGGCGGGCGCGAGCACGATGCCGCGCGGCGAGCCGAGCAGGATCTTCTCGAGCGAGTCGGTGAAGTCCCCCATCTGCACCTTCTCGTGGCCGCGGCGCGCAGCGAGCAGCGCGGCCTCGTTGGCGAGGTTCGCGAGATCCGCTCCGACCATCCCCGGCGCGCTCGCGGCGAGGGCTTCGAGGTCGACGTCGTCGGCGAGGGGAATCGAGCGCGTGTGGACTTCGAGGATCTTGCGCCGGCCTTCGCGGTCGGGCGCCTGGACGACGACGCGCCTGTCGAAGCGCCCCGCGCGCAGGAGCGCGGGGTCGAGGATGTCGGCACGGTTGGTCGCGGCGAGCACTACGACGGCCTCGGAGGATTCGAAGCCGTCGATTTCCGTGAGGATCTGATCGAGCGTCTGCTCGCGCTCGTCGTTGGCGCCGCCGAAGTTCACCGTGTTCGAGCGCGAGCGCCCGATCGCGTCGAGCTCGTCGATGAAGATGATCGACGGCTTGGCCTCCTTGGCCTTGGTGAACAGGTCGCGCACGCGCGAGGCGCCCACGCCGACGATCGCCTCGATGAACTCCGAGGCGGAGATCGAGAAGAAGGCCGCGTGCGCCTCGCCGGCGACCGCGCGCGCGAGCAGCGTCTTGCCGGTGCCCGGGGCGCCTGACAGCAGCACGCCGTGGGGCATGCGCCCGCCCAGACGGCCGTAGCGGTCGGGGTTGCGCAGGAAGTCGACGATCTCGGTCAGCTCCGCCTTCGCCTCGTCGATGCCCGCGACGTCGTCGAAGGTGACGCGGATCGTTTCGGGGTCGACGCGCCGCGCGCTCGAGCGCCCGAACGTGCCGAGCGCGCCCATCGCGCCGCCGCGCGTGGCGCGACGCGCGAGCAGCACGAACAGGCCGACGATGAGCAGCGTCGGCCCGAAGCCGAGCAGCAGCTCGGCGAGCAGCGACGTATGGGTGCCGGTGGCGCGCGCTTTTATTTCGACGCCCTTTTCGCGCAGCAGCGCCGCCAGCTGCGCGTCGTTCCAGAACGTCGGGATCTCGGTCTTGAAGAGCGTCGTCGGCGTCGCTTTGGCGTCGCTCGGCGGGTAGCGGAGCTTTTCCTTGAAGTTGCCTTCGACGGTGTTGCCGGTGCTCGAGATCGATCTCACCTCGCCGGCCTGCACGGTCTGCAGGAAGAACGGGTTGAACGACACGGTCACGCGTTGGGGTCCCGTCGAGGGCGTGATCAGGAGGACGGACAACCAGTTCAGGACGAACAGCGCGAGCACGAACCACAGAAAGCCCGGTCGGCGGTGCGGGGGCTTGGGTTTCTCGCCCTGCTCGGGCATGCCGCGCCCATCGGGCGCGGGCTGCACCTTCCAGCCGCGCTCGTCGCGCGGCATCGGCGGGCCGCCTTCCTGCGGCGACTTGGCCGCGAGGGGTTGCTCGCGCTGGGGCTCGTCGGTCACCTCGACAATGCTACGCGCCCGGACGATCTATCGATCAGACGGGCCGGCACAGGCCGGCCCGTCCCCCCCTCTCTGTCAGCGCGAGCCGAGCGAACGGTAGTGCTCGCGCCAG
>DATBCA010000432.1:0-5285 GCA_036270715.1 Solirubrobacteraceae bacterium | reverse complement strand
CGCGGCGAGGACGAGCTACCTGCCGCGGTCGTAAGTGCTCACGCGTTGTTGGCGCGCGCAGCGGCGCCGTAAGCGCCCGCACTGAGACTACTATGTTGCGTAGCACTATTTCATGTAGTAGACTGTGTCGTCACACCCCTTCTTCCCCGGTGCTAGGCCAGCAGTCCTCCCCGATGGCCGAGCACCACCGATCGAGTCTCAGAAAGGCAGGCCCATGCCCAGAGTCGCAGTAACGGGCGCGCACGCCGAGCGCGGTACCGCGCAGATGCTGCTCGACGAGCAGGTCCACGCGCACCTCAGCACCGAGCATTCGCCGAAACAGTCCATAGGAGTCGGTGCAGACCAACCGCCTTGGCGCTGGAATCCGGGCGAGCATGAACGGATCGAGCCGGTAGCGAGCTATCTACTCGTACCACCCGGATGATCCCAACGCGTACCACCCGGATGATCCCCAACGCTCAGCGCCGGCGCCGGCTTCGCGCTCGACGTCAGCGCGGCGCCTGAGGACGGCTTGCGCGCTTTCCCTCACTCGGGCACGTCGGCGAACACGAGTGGCACGAGCGTCGCGCGCGCGAGCGCCGTCAGCGCGTGCTCATCGTCGAGCGGCAGGACCGAGTCGGGAGTCAGTGCGAGCGAGTGCGCGAAGCGCGCGAGCAGCTCGCCGATCACGCGCGGATCGGCGGTCAGCACGGCGCCTTCGCGCTGCTCGCGCGCGGCCTGCGCGGCGATGTAGTCACGACCCAGCGCAAGCGTCGCGGAGCTCGTGAGGATCGGGAGGATCATCTCGGGGTCGCTCACGACGAGCCGACGCAGCAGCGTGTGCTCGCGCAGCAGCGAGATGAACGCGACGAACGCCGCGACGAGGCGATCGACGGGCGAGTCTTGCGCGCGCATCTGCGCGTCGACGTCGGCGATCAGCCGCCGCGCCTCCCGCGCGACGAGCGCCGCGAGCAGCGTGTCGCGGTTGGCGAAGCGGCGGTAGAGCGTCGCGCGGCCGACGCGCGCGCGCGCGGCGATGTCGTCGAGCGTCGCGCGCCGCAGCCCGTACGCGACGAGCTCCTCGCGCGCGGCGTCGAGAATGCGCTCGGAGTAGCGGTCGAGCTCCTGCGCCTCGCCGGCGACCGCGCCGCGGGCGTTCATGCGGCGCGCGCGGCGCGCGCTTCGCGCTGAAAGCCCGCGCGCGCGATCGGCATGTAGCGCCACTGCGCGGGCATCGCGGCGAACGCCGAGCGCACGGCGGCTGCGAGCGCGCGCAGCCTGTACTCGTCGAGCGCGCTCCAGCCGATGCCGAGGCGCTCGCGAACGACCGCGGGCAGCGTGCCGACGGTCGCGAGCGTCATGACGTGCGCGACGGGGAGCGAGAACGAAAGGCGCAGGGGCCCGGGAAGCGGCAGCCACGGCGGCGGCGGCGAGGACGCGATCTCCTCGAGGACCGAGTGCGCGGTCGGGTGATCCTCGAGACGCTCGCGCAGCAGCGTCTCGTAGGACTCCTCGAAGTCGCGCAGCGTGGCCGGCATGTCGCGCTCGCGCAGCCCCATGCGCACGCCGATCTCGCGCGTCTCGGCGAGCAGGCGCTCGCGCTCGGCGCGCGTCATCGGCCGTGCGAAGTAGCGCTCGGCCATCACGACGATCGACTCCATCCCGCTCGCGAGCACGAACCAGTACGCCTCGGGCTCCCACGCGCTGTAGCGCCGTCCGCGCGCGTCGGTGCCGCGGATCGCGCGATGGGCAGCGCGGATACGCGCGCCGACCTTCGCTCCGTCGGCCGCGTAGACCGTTTCGAGGACGGGGTCGAGCGACTGCCGGAGCCTCCCCCACGGGTCCTCGCGGAAGATCGAGTGCTCGGCGACGCCCGCGCCGATCGTCGGGTGGCACACCTGCAGCAGCAGCGCGCGCGCGAGCACGAGCCCGAGGCGCCAGTCGCCGGTGTAGTGCCAGCTCACGCTGTTCGCGCCCAGGAGCGTGCCCGCGGCCGTCGTGCGAGACATATAGAGGATTTTAGTATCTCTGACTCGACGATGTGAAGGGGCTCGCCCGCCCGTTGGGCGGCTCGCGTGGGGGTGGCCGGCGCGACACTTCGCGCGCGGGACTGCGTCAGCGCGAGACTTCGCGCGCGCGGGCGTCAGTGCGAGATCTCGCGCGCGTGAGTGCGTCAGCGCGAGACTTCGCGCGCGCGGGCGTTGAAGTCCGCGGTCGTGTTCTCGTGCGGGAACGGCTCGTCGGGCACGGGAAGCTCGAGCGCGGCGCAGATCGGCTCCCAGCCGTCGCCGGGGCGCCATTCGAGCAGGCGCGCGCCGCCCGTGCTCGCGCGCACTTCCTCGTTGTGGCGCTCGTACGCCGCGATCGCCTGCTCGCGGTCGTCCCAACCGGGCGTGAAGGTCTCGCAGAACAGGTCGATCACCATCCGCGCGTGGCGCGCGAGCAGCGGGTCATCCCCGGCGACGCGCTCCTTGAGTATCCGCGCGATCGTCGCCTCGTAGCTCGTCCACCAGCGCTCGGGCGAGTCGCGCACCGACAGCAGGATCAGCGCGTCGGGATTTTGCGCCGCGAGCTCGCGCCAGAACGCCGACGCCGGCCAGTCGACCGCCGCCGCGCAGTCGCCCATCACCGCGTCGAAGTCGCGGCGCTCGCCGCGCACGACCGAGGTCCAGAAGAGGTCGTCGTCGGGGGTCGCGAGCACCTCGAGCATGTGGTAGCAGCGCCGCCCGAGGAGCAGCTCGAGCGCGCGCTTGAGCGAGGCGGTGCCCGTCCGCCCCAGCCCCGCGCCGACCACGCGCAGCATCAGATGTCTTCCCCTCGCAAGTGGCCGGATGCTACCCGTGTGCGCGCCCGCGGGCGCGGCGTGCTCACGGCGCGTGACACGCTCGGCCGCGCGAAGCGCGGCCCTATCATTGCCGTGAAGATGCCCGATCGAGCGCAAGCGGTCCTGTCAGGCGCTCCCGCCTCCGTGCAGGACGTCGCCGACGGCCTGCGCGCGGTCGGCTACCTCCCCGGCGAGTCGACCGCGCTCGTCTCCTACCTCGCGACCAAGCTCGGCAAGCCGGTGCTCGTCGAGGGTCCCGCGGGCGTCGGCAAGACGGAGCTCGCGAAGGCGCTCGCGAGCTACCTCGGGCGCGAGCTCGTGCGGTTGCAGTGCTACGAGGGGCTCGACGAGGCGAAGGCGCTGTACGAGTGGAACTACCGCAAGCAGCTCCTGCGCATCCAGGCGGAGGCGTCGGGCACGGGCTGGGACGCGGTCCAGGACGACATCTTCGGCGAGGAGTTCCTGCTCGCGCGGCCGCTCATGACCGCGATCGCCTCCGAGCGGCCGGTCGTGCTGCTGATCGACGAGATCGACAAGACCGACCAGGAGTTCGAGGCGATGCTGCTCGAGGTCCTCTCCGACTTCCAGATCTCGATCCCCGAGCTCGGCCGCGTGGAGTCGAAGACGCACCCCGTGGTGCTACTCACCTCGAACAACTCGCGCGAGCTCACCGAGGCGCTCAAGCGCCGCTGCCTGTACCTGTGGCTCGACTACCCCGCGCTCGAGCACGAGCTCGAGATCGTGCGCCTGCACACGCCCGAGCTCTCGCAGACGGTCGCGCGCAAGCTCGTCGAGGTCGTCGGCATGGTGCGCGAGCTCGACCTCAAGAAGCCGCCGTCGATCGCCGAGTCGATCGACTGGGCGCGCGCGCTGCTGCTCCTCGGCGCCGAGGACATCGACTCCGAGACGTTCGCCGAAACGATGTCCGTGATCGTCAAGCACCGCACCGACATGGACATCGTCGCCGAGCGCGTGGGGCTGAAGCTGTCCTCGCCCGCCGATGTCGCCTGAGGCGCCACCGCCCGAGGCGCCGCCCGAGCGCTGGGGACTACCCGCGCGCGTCCTCGAGCTGGGCGAGGAACTGCGCGGCGAGGGGCTCGCGATCGGCACCTCCGAGCTGCTCGACGCGTTCGCCGTGCTCGGCGAGATCGACTGGACCGAGCCCGAGGACTTCCGCGAGGGGCTCGCCGCGACGCTCGCCAAGAGCCAGGAGGACCGGCGCGTGTTCGAGCTCGTGTTCGACCGCTTCTTCTTCCGCGCCGTCGAGGCAGCCGCGAGCCGCGAGGGCGTGTACGAGGAGGGCGTGCGCGAGCTCGGCGAGCTCACCGAACAGGAGCTCGACGCGCTGCGCGCGCAGATCGCCGCGGCCCTCCGCGACGGGTCGGAGGGCGCGATGCGCGACCTCGCGCGGATGGCCATCGCCGCTTTCGCTCGCCAGCAGGAGGGATCGGGCGTGATCGGCGTCGACGTGCAGCGCATACGCCGGGCGCTCGGCCTGCGCGCCGAGCCCCAGCCCGACCTGCCCGCGGACGATCCCCGCCGCGACGGCCTCCCGCGCGATGCGCTGCGTCGCTTCGAGGCGCTGCTGCGGCGCGAGCTCGAGCGCGCCCAGGTCGAGCGCAGCGGGCAGCTGCCGCCGGCGCGCCCGCTGAGCGAGCTCGACCGCGCGCTGCCCTCCGGACCGCTCGCCGACCTCGCGGCGGTGCATCGCGTCGTCGCGCAGCTGCGCCGGCGCCTTGCCACGCAGGGCTCGCAGGCGCGTGGGCACCGCCACCACGCCCACGTCGACGTTCGCCGCACGATGCGCGCGTCGCTGCAGACCGGCGGCGTACCCGTCGTCCTCAAGTACCGCCCGCTGCGCCCCAAACGGCCGGAGATCTACGTGCTCTGCGACGTCTCCACGAGCGTCACCTCGGCGTCGGTGTTCTTCCTCTCCGTGCTGCATGCGCTGCACGACACGTTCCGCAAGATGCGCTCGTTCGTCTTCATCGAGCGCATCAGCGAGGTGACCGACATCTTCGAATCCGAGCGCAACTTCAAAGCCGTCAGCGAACGGATCTCGAGCGACGCCGGAGTCGCCGACATCTCCGGCTACACCGACTACGGCCGCGTGTGGTCGGAGTTCCTCGAGGAGGTCGAGGACGACCTGCACCCGCGCGCCACCGTCATCGTGCTCGGCGACGCGCGCACCAACGGGCGCGACCCGCGCGCGGACATCTTCGCGCAGATCGCCGCGCGCGCCGGGCGCACGTTCTGGCTCAACCCCGAGCCACGCCTGTACTGGAATTACGGCGACTCCGTCATCGCTGCCTACGAGCAGTACTGCACCGCGTTCGAGTGCTGGACGACCGCGCAGCTCGAGGACTTCGTCCGCGCGCTGACGCGCCCGGTCGTCGCGGCCTGAGGGCCGTGCCCGCGGCGAGGCTTGGCCGGCCGGCGAGCGGGTAGGATCTGCGCGAGAAGCGAGACACCAGGGGGGCTG
>DATBCA010000431.1:0-10804 GCA_036270715.1 Solirubrobacteraceae bacterium | reverse complement strand
GTTTGTTGTTGGCCGCGAACGTCAGCACGACCAGTGCGATCTCGAAGCCCTCGAGCAGCACGCCTTTGAACGAGACCGCGAACGAGTACGCGTCGAACTCGGAGAGCACGCCCCCAGCGCTGCGAGCGGCGTCGCTTTCGCGCGCGAACGCCGCGTCCTCGTCGCGCAGTGCCTTGCGCCGCGAGGTGCGCAGCACGGCCTTGCGCAACCACTGCGCGCCGACGGCGAGCAGGACGATGCCGATCGCGATCCGCAGCGTGTCGATCGGCAGTCCCAGGATCGCCGTCCCCAGCGCCGCGACGACGCCGGCGAGCACGGCAGCGGCGGTCCCCGCGCCGGCGAGCGCCGAGGGCCAGCTGCGGGTGTACCCGACGGCCATCACGATCGTGAGCGCCTCGACGGCCTCGACGGCGCAGGCGAGGAAGACCGACAGCGCAAGGCCGATTTCCGGAGCGTTCATGCGCGCTCGATGCTACCGGCGGCGGCTTCGACTCCCGCCGCACGAGGCTCGCCACGCTCGCATTTCGGCTGCAAGGCCAGCCTTTTGCGCTCGGCGCGGCGCGCGGACGCGTGTTCCCCGACCTCTAGCATTTCGCGCGTGAGCCGCAGCTGGAAATGGGACTTCGAGGAGCCCTCCCGCGTACGGGCGACGCCTCAGCCGCCGGCGCCCGGCGCGCCGGCGCCCGGCGCGCCTGTGCCGGACGAGCCACGGGCGGCCGCTCTGGCGGCGACCTTCCGCCGCCGCCGCGGAGCGGCTGCGCTCGTGTTCGTCCTGATCCTCGTCGCCGCGCTCGTGTCCCTGCTCGGCTCGAGCCATCGCGCCGCGGCGCCGCGCGCGGGCACGAGCGCCGCGGCGAACGCGGCCGCGCTCCCGCCTGGCTCCGGCGCGAGCGCCGGCGCGTCGGGCGACCCGGTCAAGGCAGTGCTCTCCTACACGCCCTTCCTCGTCGCGGGGGGCGCGCATGGACGCGAGGTCGCGCTGACTTTCGACGACGGCCCGGGGCCGTACACGCCGGAAGTGCTGAGCGTGCTCGAGCGAAGCCACGCGCCGGCGACGTTCTTCGCGATCGGCAAGATGGAGCGCTACTTCAGCGCCTCGACCGCGCGCGAGGTGCAGGACGGCGACGCCGTCGGCGACCACACCCAGTCGCACCTGGCGCTCGCGACGCTCTCAGCGCACGAACAGCGCGAACAGCTCTTCGAAGGCATCGCGCGCGTCGAAATCGCCGGCGCCCCGCGCCCGGAGCTGTTCCGGCCGCCGTACGGCTCGTTCAACGCGACCACGCTGGCCGAGCTGCACTCGCTCGGTCTTCTGATGGTCCTGTGGTCGGTCGACACCAACGACTACCTGCAGCCGGGCGCGCCCGTAATCGTGGAACGAGCCCTCGCGGGCGCGCGCCCGGGGGCGATCATCCTGATGCACGACGGTGGCGGAAACCGCGCGCAGACGATCGCGGCGCTGCCGCAGATCATCCACGACCTGCGCGCGCGCGGCTACGCGCTCGTGACCGTTCCGCGGCTGCTCAGGGACGACCCGCCGGCCGCGGGACTGCCGATCCCGCATAGCCTCGCCGGCGACTGAAGCTCGCCGAGCAGTCGCGGCGAATCCGTATGCTCGGCGACGGCATGCACGGCTCGTGCGTCGGCTCGAGGAATGGTGAGCGCGGTGGATAGCGAGGCATCGCGCGCCCGCCGCGAAGCCGCGCGGCGCGCCGCGCGCCGGCGGCGGCGCGCGCTCGGCGCGCTCGCGCTGAGCGCGGTGGTGGCCGTGGTCGCGGTGCTCGTGGCGACGAGCGGCGGGCGGACGCGCGCGCACGGCGTCGGCGCGCACGCCGCCGCGGCGAGCGCAGGCCCGCGCGCGCAGGAGGAATCGGGCGGAGCGGGCGCGAGCTCGGCGAGCGCCTCGGCCGTCGGGCCGCCGAGGTCGACGCCCGTGCCGATCCTCATGTACCACGTGATCGCGGCACCTCCGCCTGGAGCGCCGTTCCCGGGGCTCTACGTAACGCCCTCGGAGTTCGCCGAACAGATGCACGCGCTCAGCGCGGCGGGCTGGCGCGCGACGACGCTCGACCGGCTCGCCGCCTACTGGCGCGGCTCCAGGCGCCTGGGCGCCGGCAAGCCGATCGTGCTGACGTTCGACAACGGTTACCAATCGCAGTACACGCAGGCGTTTCCGGTCCTGCGCAGCCTCGGATGGGTGGCCGACGAGAACATCCAGCTCTCGGGGCTACCGCCGTCGCAGGGCGGCCTCGGAGAACGCGAGGTCCGGGAAATGGTCGCCGCGGGGTGGGAGCTCGACACGCAGGGCTTCAGCCACGCGGACCTCGTCGCGCTCGGCCCCGAACAGCTGCACTACCAGGTGGCGGTCGCGCGTGAAACGCTGCGCCGGCGCTACCACGTCGCCGTCAACTGGTTCTGCTACCCCTCCGGCCACTACGACGCGACCGTGATCGCCGCCGTACGCTCGGCCGGCTACGTGGGCTCGACCACCGTGATCCCCGGCTGGGCGCATCCGAGCGAAGACCCTTACCGCCTGCACCGGTTGCGCGTCCTCGGCGGCACGTCGCCCCCTGCGCTGGAGGCGCAGATCGCGAGCGCCGAAGGCGAAGGGCCCGCGCCCGCGTCCTACGGGGCCTGAGCGCACTCGCAAGCGGCGAACGGGTCTCGAACCCGCGACCTCCAGCTTGGGAAGCTGGCGCTCTACCAACTGAGCTACCGCCGCGCTGCGCAGATGGTAAGCGACGGGGGGCGTGCGGCGTCTACGCTTCTGGGCGTGAGAAGCCGCGTGCTGGGAACGCTCGCTGCGCTGTGCGGCGCGGGGTTGATAGCGCTGCTCATCTATGGCGTCACCGCGCTCTCCCCCAGCCGCACGCTCGATGACGCGCTCGCGAGCGGGCAGCACCCGCCCGCCCCCAACGCGGGCGTCGCACTTCCGATCCTCGGCGGCGGCGGCTTCCAGGCGCTCCGCGCGCTCCGCGGGGAGGTCGTGGTGCTCAACTTCTGGGCCTCGTGGTGCCCGCCGTGCGAAGAAGAGGCGCCGCTGCTCGAGCGCGCGCAGGCGACGCTCGCGCGCAGCCGCGCGACGGTGCTCGGCGTCGCCTACAAGGACACGACGACCGACTCGCAGGCGTTCGCTCGCCGCTACCGCCTCTCCTATCCCAGCCTCCGCGACGCCAGCGGCGGGTTCGCCCGCGCCTACGGCACCGACAAGCTCCCGGAGACGTTCGTCATCGATCGCAACGGCCGCGTCGTCGCGATCTCCCGCGGCGAGGTCGACGCGACGTTCGTCAACCGCGCGATCGCGCTCGCGCAGGGCACATGAGGCGCGCGTCCGCGCTCGCGTTGGTGCTCGCGGCGGGCGCCATCGGCGGCGGCCCCGCGTCCGCCGCCGCGGCCGCGGCCGCGGCCGCGCGAGCATCGCTCCCGGCGATCGAACGCGAGGTCATGTGCGTGACGTGCAAGATCCCGCTCGAGCTCGCGCAGTCGCCGCAGGCCGATCGCGAGCGCGCGTTCATCGCGACTCTGATCGGGCGCGGCTACCCCGAGGCGCAGATCAAGCGCGCGCTCGTGGTTCAGTACGGGACCGCGGTGCTCGCGCTGCCGAGCGCGCACGGGTTCGACCTCGCGGTGTACGTCGTGCCGCTCGCCGCGTTGCTCGCGGTCCTCGCTCTGGTCGCGGTCCTGCTCCCGCGCTGGCGTCGCGCGGGCTCGGCGCGCGTGGACGGCGACTCGCGCGGCGCACACGCGCCGCCGCCGATGAGCCCCGAGGACGCCGCCCGCGTCGCGGCGGACCTCGCGCGCTTCGACTGACGCGCGGTCACATCTCCTCGGGCGCGCGCACGCCGAGGAGCTCGAGGCAGCAGGCGATCGTGCGCTTGCTCGCGACGCAGAGCGCGATCCGCAGCGACTCGGTCGGTGCCGGCTCGGCGCCGACGACGCGGCAGTCGCGATAGAACGCGGTGAAGCCCTGGGCGAGCTCGAGCACGTACGCGGCGACGCGGTGCGGGGCGCGGCGTGCGGCGGCGATGGAGAGCTCGAGCGGGAGCGCGAGCAGCTGCTTGATGAGCGCGCGCTCGGAGGGATGGAGCGCGACCGTCAGCAACGAGGGTGCGTTGGCGAGCGCGCGCTCGACGCGCTCGCGGCCCGCCTTCGCGAGCACCGACGTGACGCGCGCGTGCGCGTACTGGACGTAGTACACGGGGTTCTCGTTGGTCTCGCGGCGCGCGAGCTCGAGGTCGAGGTCGAGCGTCGTGTCGTGCGAGCGCGAGAGCAGGTACCAGCGAGCGGCGTCGACTCCGATCTCGGCGACGAGCTCGTCGAGCGTGACGAACTCGCCGGCGCGCTTTGACATCTGCGCGCGCTCGCCGCCGGCGATCAGGTGGACGAGCTGCATGATCAGCAGCTCGAGCTTCTCGGGGTCGCCGCCGAGGGCGGCGAACGCGGCCGTCTCGCGCGCGGCGTAACCGTGGTGGTCGGCGCCCCACACGTCGATCTGGCGCTCGAAGCCGCGCTCGCGCCTGTCCTGGTGGTAGGCGATGTCGGAGGCGAAGTAGGTGTGCTCGCCGTTGGAGCGCACCAGCACGCGGTCCTTGTCGTCGCCGAACTCGGTCGTCCGCAACCACAGTGCGCCCTCGCTCGTGAACGTGTGGCCGCCCTCGCGCAGCAGCTCGAGCGTGTGCTCGACGGGGCTCGGGTCGCCTTCGTGAAGCGCGCTCTCGAACGACCAGCGGTCGAACTCCTGCACGTTGAACGCCGCGAGCGATCCGCGCATCTGCTGGACGATCACGGCGACGGCCGCGCGGCCGACCGCGTCGGCAGCGTCCTCACCGGTGTCTCCTAGCGCGCTCACCTCGGCGGCGAGGTGGACGAGCTCCTCGACGTACTCGCCGCGGTAGCCGTCCTCCGGCACGGGCTCGCCGCGCGCGAGCGCGAGCACCGACTCGCCGAGCTTGCGCACCTGCGATCCGGCGTCGTTGACGTAGAACTCGCGCGATACCTCCTCGCCGAGTGCCGTCAGCAGCCGCGCGAGCGCGTCGCCGTACGCGGCGTTGCGCGCGTGGCCGACGTGCATCGGGCCCGTGGGATTGGCGGACACGAACTCGATCAGGACGGGCTGCGCCGACGGCGCACAGGGTGGCGGCTGCGCCCCCTCCTCGAGCGCGCCTGCGAGCGCGTCGATCAGCCACGCGTCGGCGAGGAACAGGTTGACGAAGCCGGGGCCCGCGACCTCGAAGCTCTCGAGGCCCGCGCCCAGCCGCCCGGCGAGCGCGGCGCCGAGGCGCTCGGCGACCTCGCGCGGGGGCGCCGACAGGCGCGGCGCGAGCAGCAACGCGGCGTTCGTCGAGTAATCGCCGAGGTCTGGGCGCGGCGGGCGCTCGAGCGTGATCGCGTCGCCCGCGCCGGGGCCGCCCCCGCTGCTCTCCTCGAGCTCGCGGGCACTCGCGAGCACGAGCTCGCGCAACCCGTCGAGGGGCGAGGAGGTCACGCGCGACGGGCGATCGCCCGGGCCCGATCGCGGCTGAGCGGAGGCTTGTTCATCGGTCTGCGGTGCGCGCTTGCGATACTAGCCGTGTGAACGACGAAGATTCGGGCGAGCAGCGACACATCAACATCCACCTGTCCCCGGAGATCATGGGCGGCGTGTACGCGAACTTCGCGAACGTCAGCCACTCGGATTACGAGTTCACGGTGACGTTCGCGCGCGTCGACCACGAGGTCGAGGCCGAGGAGGTGCCCGGGGTGGTGGTCTCGCGCGTCAACCTCTCCCCGCGCTTCATGCGCGAGCTGATCGACGCGATGGAGGACAACTATTCCAAGTGGAGGACCCGCGAGGGCATCAAGAACCTGCCTGAGTACGGCGGCTCGGAGGCTGCTTCTGACGACGAGTAGCGCGGCGGCCTACACCTGGCCGGTGGCCCGATGAAGGTCGCAGTCATCTCCGACATACACGCCAACAAGCAGGCGTTCGAGGCGGCGCTCGATGCCATCTCCTCGAGCGACGCGGCAGAGGTCTGGTGTCTGGGCGACCTCGTCGGCTACGGCGCGGACCCGGACGCGTGCGTCGAGCTCGCGCGCGAGCACGCCGCCGTGTGCCTCGCCGGGAACCATGACCTCGCGGTCACCGGCGGGGTTCCCCTCGACGAGTTCTCGCGCGGGGCGAGCCTCGCCGCGCAATGGACGCAGGAGGTGATCGCGAGGGACAACCTCGAGTTCCTCGAAGGTCTCGACACGCGGGGGCGCGAGGATCGCGTCGGCCTCTACCACGCGAGCCCGCGAGACCCGGTGTGGGAGTACGTGCTCTCCACGCTCGTCGCCGACCTGTGCCTGGACGCGCAGGACGAGCGCCTGTGCCTGATCGGCCACTCGCACGTCGCCCTGTCGTTTACGCGCGAGGAGGGCGAGCTCGCGACGGGCGAGCCGCGCCGCGACGGGGCGCGGCTCGACATCTCGAATGGCGAATGGCTGTTGAACCCCGGGAGCGTCGGTCAGCCCCGCGACGGCGACCCGCGCGCGGCATGGCTCCTGCTCGACCTCGACGCAATGTCTGCCTCATACATGCGCACCGAGTACGACATCGCGGGCGCAGCCGCGGCGATCCGTGCGGCGCGCCTGCCGGACTCGCTGGCGGAGCGCTTGGAGTACGGGCAGTGACCGCGCGCTCGCGAGCGCCGCGCGCGGCGAGCCGACGGGCGCTGCCGGGGCGCGCCGCGCGCACGCTGCTCGCGGCCGCGCTCGGCGTCGCCGCCGCGTTGCTCGTGTCGTGCTCGAGCTCGGGCGGCGGGCTGATCCCCTCCGCGAACGCGGGGCCGCTGCGGGAAGATTTCGAAGCGGTCGTGCGCGCCGCCGAACGAGGGAACGGCAACTGCTCGGAAACCGAATCCGCGCTCGCGAAAACCGAGGTCGACTTCTCCGGGCTGCCCGCGTCCGTCAGCTCCGAACTGCGCAGCACGCTCAGGCGGGGGATCGACAACTTGAAACTCCGCGCACGCGCGCTGTGCTCGCAGCCGCTGCCGCAGTCGACCAACACCACGTCGACGCAGACGACGCCGACCACGACGACGACTCCGACCACGCCCACCACCACGACGAGCACGCAGACGACGCCCACCCAGACGACCCCGACGACGACCAATCCCGGCGGCGGCACGCCGGCCGAAGAATCCAAAGGCGGGCCCGAACGCGGCGCGGGCGGGGAAGAACCCCCTGGCAAAAGCGACGGCAAAGGAAGCGGCGGACTGGAAGTGGGCAAATGAGCGGCCAGGTGATCGGGGGGCGCTACCGCCTCGAGGACCGGCTCGGCTTCGGCGGCATGTCGACCGTCCACCTCGCCGTCGACGAGCGGCTCGAGCGGCGCGTCGCGGTCAAGCTGCTGGCCGAGCATCTCGCCGAGGACCCCGCGTTCGTGTCGCGCTTCCAGCGCGAGGCGCAGGCTGCGGCGCGGCTCGTGCACCCGAACATCGTGCAGGTGTTCGACTCCGGTCGCGACGAGCGCAACGCGCAGTACTTCATCGTCATGGAGTACATCGAAGGCTCCTCGTGCGCCGAGATCCTCCGCGACGATGGCTGGGTCGAGGTCGAGGAGGCGATCTCGATCATCGAGCAGGCCTGCGAGGGCCTGCACTACGCGCACCGCCACGGCGTGATCCACCGCGACGTGAAGCCCGGAAACCTTCTGCGCACGCGCGAAGGCCTCGTCAAGCTCGCCGACTTCGGGATCGCGAAGGCGACCGAGCACTCGAGCATCACGCAGGTCGGGTCGGTGCTGGGCACGGCCGCGTATCTGGCGCCCGAGCAGGCGCGCGGCGAGGAGGCGGGCCCGCGCGCGGACCTGTACGCGCTCGGCGTCGTGACCTACCAGCTCATCTCCGGGCGGCTGCCGTACGAGGCGACCTCGCTCACCGAGCTCGCGCTCTCGCAGCAGCAGCACCCGCCGCAAACGCTCGACACGCTCGTCGCCGCCGTCGGCCCCGAGCTCGCCGACGCGGTCGCGATCGCGCTCGCGCTCGACCCGCGCGAGCGCTACGAGAGCGCGCGTGAGATGGGACGCGCGCTGCGCGACGGCGCGAACGGCATCTCTCCGGTCGCGCTGCGTGACAACGAGGCCGAGTACCCGCGCACGCAAGCCACGAACGTGCTGACGCGAGCGCAGGGCGCCGGCGCGGCGGCGGGCGGTCGAGCGCGCGCCGAGCGCTCGACCCGGACCGCCGCCGCGGTGACACCTCGGCGTCCGCGCACAGGCCCACCCAGGAGCGCCGCGCCGCTGCCGGCCGCGCGCGAGTCCGGCGAACGCGTGCGCAGGGCGCGACGGCGTGCGCTGCTCGCGCTCCTCACGTTGCTCGTCGTGATCGCCGCGATCGCCGCGATCGTGGTCGCGGCCGCACCCTCGCAGACGAAGGTCACGCTCAAAAACGTCGTCTACCCGGAAGTGCAGAGAGCGGCGCAGGCGCTACAGCAGCTCGTCTCGGAAAACACGAAGTAGGGTCGGGCGCGGCATCGATGCTCGCCGCGCTGATCGACGTCCACCACCTCGTCAAAGTCGCGGGCTACCCGCTGCTCGTGCTGATCGTGATGGGCGAGTCGAGCGGCGTGCCGTTGCCGGGCGAGACGGCGCTCATCACGGCGGCCGTGCTGGCGAGCACCGGGGAACTCAAAATCGAGCTCGTGATCCCGCTCGCGGCGGGCGGCGCGATCGTCGGCGACAACCTCGGCTACCTGGTCGCGCGCAAGGGTGGGCGGTGGCTGCTCGAACGCCCGGGCCGCTTCGAGCGTCAGCGCAGGGAGGTGCTCGTGATCGGCGAGGGATTCTTCGAGCGCCACGGCCCCAAGGCGGTGTTCTTCGGCCGTTTCATCCTCGGCCTGCGCACGTGGGCGTCATGGCTTGCGGGGGCTACGCGGATGCCGTGGCGCTCGTTCGTGCTGTGGAACGCCCTCGGCGGCGTCTGCTGGGCCACAGGCGTCGGCCTGATCGCATACTTCCTGGGCAAATCCGCGGAAAGCGCGATCGAAACGTTCGGCATCTACGGCCTCATCGCCGCCGTGCTGGCGATCATCAGCGCGCTCCTACTCGGACGCCGCTACAGGCGCCGCGCGGCGAGCGGGGCCGCGGCAGCGAGCGAGGCCGCCCGATCCGCGACCCCGGATCGCGCCGAACATGGCGAGACGCCCGACGGCTGACCGGCGGGCGCCCACGGCCTAGGACTGGTCGGAGCCGCCCTCGCTGGACGCGCCGGCGCCGGCGAGGACCGGCTCGGCCGAGCCTCCATCGACCACCGGCTGGGACCCGCCGCCTGCGTTGATCGTCACGCGGTGCGGCTTGCGCTCGGCCGGCTTCGGGATCCTCACCTCGAGCACGCCGTTCTCGAACTGCGCCCGCACGCTCTGCGGATCCACGCCCTCGGGCAGCGTCAGCGAGCGCGAGAAGCGGCCGGATGCGCGCTCGACCCGGTAATAGCCGTTCTTGCGCTCTCGGTGCTCGGAGGAGCGCTCGCCCGAGATCGTCAGGACGTTGTCCTGCAGCTCGATCTGAACGTCCTTCTCGGTCACGCCCGGTAGATCCGCGCGCACGACGTACTCGCCCTGATCCTCGGCGAGATCCATCGCGGGGATCCAGTCATGGGTGGCGAGCGAGCCGCCGGCGCTCGGCGCGTCGAACAGCCCGAACAGCCTGTTCACCTCGTTTTGCAGGGAGTGGAGCTCGCGTGCGGGCTCCCATCGTATGAGTGCCATTTTTCAAACCTCCCGATCGCCTCCTCAGGGGAGGCGAGGTAGTTGTTTCAAGGTCGGCACGAATTATATAATCTGAGTCGCTTCGTGTCAAGTATTCTGTTCCGCTTAGCGCAGGTCCAAGCGGGTGGCGCGCGCTTCCCCCGGCGCAGTCGGGCATTTCGCCCCTCCTCGCCTCTCGCTCAGGTAGCGAGCGGTCGTCCGAGCGCTCGGCTGGGGAGCGCGTCCTCGGTTAGATCGCCGTCCGTTGGTGGTGGTTGACGACCTCGATGTTGTTGCCGTCGGGGTCCAGCACGAACGCGGCGTAGTAGCCCGAGTGGTAGCGGGGGCGCTCACCCGGCTCGCCGTTGCTGCGGTATCCGGCCGCAATCGCGTCCGCGTGGAACCGGCGTACGTCGTCGTCATCGCCCGAGAAGGCGACGTGGACGTTCTGTGTCGGCTCGCCGGCAATCACTAGAAAGGAGCCCTCCGATGGGCCGCCGGAGAACACGGCGCGGTCAGCGGTTTGGCGACGGATCGTCAGGCCGACGGCAGCGCCGATCGTCGAGTAGAACCCAGTCGCTGCCTCGACGTCCTTGACGCGGACGGCGACGTGGTCGACGTTGCCCTTGGGCCGCTCGCCCTCGCGGTGGACGGCCTCGAAGCTGTTGCCGGCGCTGTCTTTGAGAAACGCCGCGTAGTAGTCATCGGCATAGTCGGGGCGAGGGCCGGCCGGCCCGTCATCTGTAAAGCCGGCCTCGACGCCGGCGCTGCCGAAACGGTCGACATGAGCGGGCGTCGGCGCGATGAACGCGACATGGACGCGCCCGGTGATGGGGTGTTCGTCGTCGGTCTGCGTGATTGCGAAGTTCCCCCACACCGACAGCCTCGACGTGCTCGTGGTCCGCTTGATCTCCAACGCATCGAACACCGCCGTGAAGGCGCTGCCGGCTGACGAAATGTCGGCGACTCGAAGGGTGATGTGATCGAACACTGTTGCCTCCTTAGACTGCTCTGCGTCCCCCGTCTGCGGCACGCGAGACCCCTTTCGCGCGGAAAGCAGACGCGCCCCGCGTAGCCAGCGAGACGCCGCGTGATCGGC
>DATBCA010000430.1:0-1739 GCA_036270715.1 Solirubrobacteraceae bacterium | reverse complement strand
CGCTGAGGTCGCGGGGGATGCGCTGAGGTCGCGGGGGATTCGCTGAGGTCGCGGGGGATTCGCTGAGGTCGCGGGGGATTCGCTGAGGTCGCGGGGGATTTGTGTCTCGAGGCAGGCGCTGCGCGCACGCACGCGCGCGCGTGTGCGGGGCGGGCGAGCGGGCAAGGAGTAGCGCCGCAGCTGAGCGGTGCGAGTACGGCTACGCGCGGACGCGGATGAAGCGCGCGATGAAGCCGAGACCGAACCCGTAGACGAGGAGCACGAACCCCAGGCCGACCCCGCGTTTGACCCATTCGCTGTTCGACGACGCGGTCACGCTGTCGAGCGGCGAGGCCAGCGTTTTCGCGGTGTCGTCGATCGCGCCGCGGACGCCTTTGCTATGCGCTTCGCCCGTCTGCAGCTGCGCGGGTTCGGTCGTGCCCGTCGCGAGCGTTTCCTGCTGGTGCGCCGATGCGTTGTCTGTCTGGTTGATCGCGTACAGGCCCATCGACGCGATTGCCGCGAGGCATGCGACGATCGCCGCAAGGCGCAGCAGGTTGCCGAGCGCGGAGGCCATACAGCCGTATCGGCGGTTTGCGGCCGCGTGATTAGATCTGCGCATGGACGCCCTGGCCGAACGTGCGAGCGAGGGCGGCGGCGCGCGCGAGCGCCTGATCGCAGAGCTGCGCGAGCACGCCCTCGTCATCGGCGAGGTGACGCTCACGAGCGGCGCCAAGGCGCAGTACTACGTCGACGCCAAGCGCGCGATCCTCCGTCCCCGCGGCTTCGCCGCGCTGGGCGAGCTGCTCGCCGCGCAGCTCGACGGGTGGGGCGCGACGGCGGTCGGAGGCTTGACCATGGGCGCCGATCCCGTCGCCTGCGCCGCGCTCGCCGGCGGCGCCAACGTGAACGCGTTCTTCGTGCGCAAGCAGACCAAGGCGCACGGCCTGCAGCGGCGCATCGAGGGGCCGCTGCTCAGCGCGCAGGACCGCTGCGCGGTCGTCGAGGACGTCGTCACGACCGGCGGCTCGACGCTCGCCGCGATCGAGGCGCTCAACGAACAAGGGCTTCACATCTGCGGCGTCATCTCCGTGCTCGACCGCCTCGCCGGCGCGGGCGCCGCGATCGAAGCCGCGGCCCGCGCGCCGTACCTCGCGCTCACCACCATCGACGACGTCTACGCCGAGCGTCCCGACCGATGAGCGAGCTCGTCATCCGCCCCGCCGAGCCCGCCGACGTCCCGCTCCTGCTCGAGCTGTTCCGCGAGCTCGCCGTCTACGAGCACATCGAGCATGAACTGCACGCCACCCCCGAGCTGCTCACGCGCGCGCTGTTCGGCGCGCGCCCGGTGGTCGAGGCGCTGATCGCGACGCGCGGCGGGGAGGCCGCGGGCTACGCGCTCTTCTTCACCACTTTCTCCAGCTTCCGCTGCAGGGAGGGCGTCTGGCTCGAGGACCTCTTCGTGCGACCCGCGCACCGTCGCTCGGGCGTCGGGCGCGCGCTGCTCGCCGCCGTTGCCGCGCGCGTGCTCGCGCGCGAAGGCGCTCGCTTCGAATGGTCCGCGCTCGACTGGAACGAGCTCGCCCTCTCCTTCTACCGCGGCCTCGGCGCACGCACGATGACGCAGTGGATCACCCACCGGCTCGACGGCGACGCGCTTGAGCGGCTCGCCGCCGAGGCCGAGGGGCAGACGGGCGGATAACGCCGGTTGCAGTCGCGGTGCCGCATCAGCGGATGCAGGCGCCGGTAGCCTTCGCCGT
>DATBCA010000429.1:0-2083 GCA_036270715.1 Solirubrobacteraceae bacterium | reverse complement strand
GCCGCGCTTGCGCGCGCGGGTCTCGCGAGCCAGGCCGTTTCGCGTTCGCGCGACGACGGCTTAACGCTGCGCGAGGTGTGGGTCACCGCGGCGGTCCGGTGCGCGCCGCCCGCCAACCGCCCGCTGCCGCGGGAGCGCGACACCTGCCTACCGTGGACCGCGCGCGAGCTGGAGCTGCTTGTGGGCGTACGCGTGCTCGTGTGCCTCGGCGCGTTCGCGTGGGACGCCGCTCTGCGGCTCACGGCGCCAACCTCGACCGCGCCGCGCACGCGCGTGGCGCGCGTGCCGTTCGCCCACGGCGCGGAGCTCGTGCGCAGCGGCTACACGTTGCTCGGCTGTGACCACCCGAGTCAGCAGAACACGTTCACGGGCAAGCTGACCGAAGCGATGCTCGACACGGTGCTCGCGCGCGCGCGTGAACTCGCGCTTCTGGCGCCCTCAGGTCGCGCGCGCGGGGGACGCCGCGGCGCCGACGCCGGCGGGACTGGGCGCCCCGGAAGCGACGGGGCGGCGCTCGAGCCATGCGACTAGCTCGCCGGCCGGCATCGGCTTGGCGAACAGGTAGCCCTGCCCGGCGTCGCATCCCAGCTCGGTCAGCCGCTCGAGTACATCGGCGCGCTCGATCCCCTCGGCGACGGCGGTGAGGTCGAGGTAGTGCGCGAGGTCGACGGTGCTGCGCATGATCGCCTCCGCGCGCGCGCTCTCGCAGATGCCGGCGACGAGCGAGCGGTCGACCTTGAGCTCGCTCGCGGGCAGGCGCGTGAGGTAGGTGATCGAGGCGTTGCCGGTGCCGAAGTCATCGATCGAGACGCGCACACCGACGGTCCGCAGCGCATTGAGCAACTTCACCGCGCGCTCGGGATCGGTCATCGTCGCGGTCTCGGTGACCTCGATCGTGAGGCGATCGGGCTCGATGCGGTGCTCGCGCAGCAGGGCGGCGATCTTCGCGGGGAGCTCGTCTTCGACGAGGTTTCGCGCGGACAAGTTGACCGCGACGCCGATGTCGAGCCCGAGCTCGCCCCAGCGAACCATCTGGCGCAGCGCGCGGGTGAGTACCCACGTGGTCGTCGCGGAGATGAGCGCCGTCTGCTCGATGAGCGCCATGAACGTCGCCGGCATGAGCATGCCGCGCGTCGGATGCTGCCATCGCAGGAGGGCCTCCGCCGTTAGCGCGCGCCCGGTCTTCAGATCGAGCTTGGGCTGGTAGTGGAGAGTGAACTCCTCGCGCTCGAGGGCGTGGCGGACCTGCCCGAGGAGGATGAGCCTCGACGTGTCGAAGCTGTCGCGCTCGGCGGAGTGAACCTCGACGCGCGAGTGGTGCACTTTCGCGCGAGCGAGCGCCGCGTCGGCACGTTGGATGAATGCTTCGGGTGTCTCCTGTGCCTCGCCGACGGCAACGCCGACGTTGGCGTCGACGTTCACTGCGACTCCGCCGAGGATGAGCGGGGTCTCGAGAGACGAATGGACCGCCGACGCCTTTTCGAGGGCTCCCTCGATGCCGCCGGTGCGCGTGCAGAGCACCGCGAACTCGTCGGCGCCGAGGCGCGCGACGAACGCGTCGCCGCCGAGCATCGCGCGTAGGCGCTCGCCGACGTTTCGCAGCAGCTGGTTGCCCGTGCGGTCGCCGAGAGTGTTGTTGATCTCGGTGAAGCCGTCGAGATCGATGAGCAGGACAGCTACGTCGTCGGGATGCTCAGCGGTTTCGCGCGTGCAGGCTGCGACTCGCTCGTGGAACAGGGTGCGGTTCGGCAGCCCCGTCAGCTGGTCGTAGCGAGCGAGCTCGTAATTCTCCTCAGCCTGCGCGGTCAGGCGCCGCGACGCCTGCGCGACGATGCGGTACAGGAGCGCCCACAACAGCGCGAGGCCGATCGCGACGACGATGAGGATCGTGCGTTTGTCGCCGGCGATCGACGCCGCGATCGGCGCGTAGCGCAGATAGATCTCGAACGCGCCCGATGGCTCCGACAGCGCAGAGAAGCGCAGCGGCACGTAGACCTCGACGAGCTTGCCCAGTCCAATCTCCGGCGCGGTCTCGGTGTACGGCGAGGGCGTCACGACGGTCGCGTCTCTCGGACGTCCGGCA
>DATBCA010000428.1:0-3784 GCA_036270715.1 Solirubrobacteraceae bacterium | reverse complement strand
CGGCGCGATCAAGAGCGGCAGGGCCAGCAACTCCGAGGGGCGCCAGCGCCACTTCGTGCCACGGTCCAGCATCAACAGGGCGCCCGTCACAATCAGAAAGCACGCTGCCACCATTGGCGTGAATCGACCGGGGTGCGGCATCCCCGCGCCGCGGGCTTCGGAGTCGACGAATGGGAACTCGTCTATGCCCAGCTTGCGGTGAAGGAGGTACTCGGCCAGCACCGCTATACCGAGCAGTCCCGGAATGACGGACAACGTGAGTCCAGCGGCGCGGCGTGGACCCTGCACCCGCGGCCCCAGAAGTAGCAGCGCGGCGGCTGCGGCGGCGAGGCCGACCGCGGTCTGTGCCTCCATCGCGACGGCGCCCGGAACGACCGATCGAACCGCAGCGACGTCCAGCCCCCAACCCACGCCGAGAACGGCGAAGGCCGCCGCGATCACGACGAGAGCGAGCAACCTCACGCAAACGCGATACGGCGCGTGATCCGATTCGATCGGAGGCACAATCTTGCTATCGGCAGGACGGTGCCTCGAACTGATCGCTGCGGACCCTCTTGTGCCGCTGCCGGCCGCCCCATCCCGTCGTGCTTGCATAGGACCGAGTTGCTTGGCGACCGCGCGGGCTTGGCAGCACCCCTCGATCTACTGCCCAAACGCGGGCGAAAGTGACCAAATCGCGACAAATCGACGGGGCGTGTGCTCCGCGTCGGTCGCGCGTCCCCGCGGTGTGATTCCGCGTGGCACCGCGGCGGTCGCACTGTCGTTGGGCGGTTTCGTTCTGCTGAGCAACGGCGAGTACAACGTCCACATGATCGCCGTCAACTGGCCGCACCACGTGTTCGTGAGCCAGAGCTTCCAGGCGGTCGGCGCCGAGTAGCGACGGTACGCGGAGAACACGGGCTTCGCCTGGAGGACGCTCGACGAGCTGGCACGAGCGGACGAAGATCGCGCGCGTTGAATGCGAGCCGCGGTCATCTCCGGGCGTAACATTCGAACCATGAGCACTTGCGCCGTCGACGGAAGCCACCCAATCGCGGTGGACGGGGCGGCCGGCGGCTCGCGACCGCGGGTGCTCGTCAATTACGAGCCGTGCGCGAGTGGGCGCCGAGCGCTGGCGGCGGGTCTCGAGCTGACGGATGGCGGCGGAGAGCTCACGATCGTCACGGTCGCGCCGCAGGCCGCCCCGCCTTGTTGCAGGCGGGGAGGCACGATGGAGTACAACTGCGCCGTCCGCGAGGAAGCACAGCTCGAGTTGCGCGAGGCGCGCGAGCTGATGGGGACGACGGCCGCTCGGGCAGCCTTCAAGGTGCTCGTCGAGCGCCGCGACCCGCCGCTCGGGGAGTGGGCCGCGAAAGCTGGCTTCGACGTCGTGCTGCTGGCCGCGCATCGCCTCACGCGAGGCGGCAACAGTTACGCGCGCAAGTTGCGCCACGCGCTCGCCGCGGACGTGCGCGTGATCGCGTAGGCGGCTGCGCGGCTCGCGCTCAGGCTCTCGCGCCGGCCGGCTTGCCCGGCTCGAGCTGGACGGCCTGGCGCTCGGGGGGGATCCGCACGACGTCCCACGCCAACCCCAGTTTTTCGAGTCCCGCGATAATCAGCGCGGAGAGGTCGAGCTCGTACCAGCGCAGGCCGTGGCGCGCGCTGCGCGGAAACGCGTGGTGGTTGTGGTGCCAGGACTCCCCGAGCGAGGGGATCGCGAGCCACGCGACGTTCGTCGAGTGGTCGTCGATCGCAAAGCGCCGGTTTCCGAAGAAGTGGCACACCGAGTTCACCGACCACGTGACGTGATGCACGAGGAAGATGCGCACGAGGCCTCCCCAGACGTAGCCGCGGATGGCGCCCTCGAGCGTCCACCCGTGTAGCGCGAAGCCGGCAAACGTCGGTAGCAGCAGCGACAGCAACACGAGCAGCGGAAAGCGCTTGCCGACGCGTCGCATCTTCGGATCCTCATACAGCTCGCGCGCGTAGCGCTTCCAGTCGGCCTGTCCCTGCGTCTCGGTGAGCCAGCCGGCGTGCGCATGCCACAGGCCCGCGAGCCCGCTTCCGTGGCCGACGTGCGGCGAGTGGGGGTCGCCCTCTTCGTCCGTGTGCGCGTGGTGCTTGCGGTGGTCGGCGACCCAGTCGAGCACCGACCCCTGAACCGACAGCGAGCCGAGGACCGCGAATGTGCGCTCGATCAGCGGATACGTGCGAAACGAGCGATGCGTGAGCAGCCGGTGAAAGCCAACCGTCACGCCCATCGCCGTGATCACGTAGAAGCCCGCGAGGAGCGCGAGGTCGACGGCGTCGACCCAGCGGTTCCACGTGAGCACGATCGCCACGAGGACGCCGACGAACGGGACGACGACGCCCGCGAGATTCGCCCATCGCTCGGTGCGCGACATGGGAATCAGCGTATGTGCTCCGGGCGCCAGGTACTACCGCTTCATGTCACAACTTCGTCGCAGATATGCTCATGTGGATGACAACTTCTTCGTCACTGCGAGCGCTCCCCGCGGAGGTCGCCGACGTGCTCGAGCCGGAGCTGCCCGCGCTCTCGCGCGAGATCGTGCTCGCGATCGGCCGCGAGGTGCCGGAGTACGCGCGCCCGTTCGAGGGCGCATTCGGCCGCGCGGTGCGGACGGGCGTGACCGAGGCGCTGCATCGCTTCTTCAGCCTCATCCGCGACCCCGACGCGGCGGACGAGGCGGGGCGCCGGCTGTACATCGGCCTCGGTCGCCAGGAGTATCGCGAGGGGCGTACGCTCGACGCCCTGCAGGCGGCGTACCGCATCGGCGCACGCGTGGCGTGGCGGCATCTCGCGCGCGCGGGCAGCGACGCGGCGGTCGACGGCGAGACGATGGCGCTCCTCGCGGAGGCGATCTTCGCGTACATCGACGAGCTCTCCGCCGAGTCGGTCGAGGGCTACGCGCAGGCGCAGTCAGAGCGCGCGGGCGAGCTCGAGCGCGCGCGCTCGGAGCTGCTCGCGGCGCTGCTGCGCGGCGCCGCGCCTCCCGACAGCGACCTGGCGTTGCTTTCGGCTGCGGCGCGCTGGGCCCTGCCGCGGCGGGCGGCCGCGCTGGCCTGCTCGATCGACGTGCTCCCCGCGCTCGCCCGCCGGCTCGGCGGAGACGTCCTGCACGCGCCCCACGCGAACCTCGGCTGCGTCGTCGTGCCCGACGCCGAGGGGCCCGGCAGGCGTGAGGCGCTGCGTGTCGCGGCGCGCGACAGGCGCGCCGCCGTGGGACCTGAGGGCACGCTCGCGCAGCTTCCGCGCTCGTGGCGGCTCGCGTGCGAGACGCTCTCGATGTCAGAGTCGGCCGCGAACGGTGGGCCCGGCGAGCTCGTCGCAGCCGACGATCACCTCGCGCAGCTCGTGCTGCGCGAGAGCTCGGTGGCGATCGAGCGCATCGCCGAGCGGCGGTTGCGGGCGCTCGCGGACCTGACGCCCGCGTCGCGCGAGCGCATGGCGCTCACGGCGCTCGCCTTCCTGCAGCGGCAGGGAAACGCCGCCGCCGTCGCGCGGGCGCTTCAAATCCATCCGCAGACCGCCCGCTACAGGATCGCGCGACTGCGCGAGCTGCTCGGGGACCAGCTCGACGACCCGGGCGCGCGCTTCGAGCTCGAGGCGGCGCTGCGCGTGGCGGTGAGCAACTCCGACCCCTGACGCCCTCCCGCTCGACGATCGGGCACGCAGTTCACGTGTGTCTGCGCGGGCGTTCACCGAAATCGCGGGAGGTGCGTATCTTCAAGCCATGCGCCAGGTCGTCCTCCTGCGCGGTATCAACCTGGGTTCGCGCAACCG
>DATBCA010000427.1:0-2451 GCA_036270715.1 Solirubrobacteraceae bacterium | reverse complement strand
TGGTTGCGGAAGGGCACGCTCAGGATCACCACGTCCGCCGCGCGCGCCGCGCCGGCATTGTCGAACGCTTCGAACGTGCCCGCGGCGACGCGCTCCTGCGCGCGCGCGGCCGTTTCCTGCGCGCGGTCCAGATCGCGCGAGCCGATCGCCACCGCCACTCCGGCCCTCGCGAATCGCACCGCGAGCCCGAACCCGAGCGCGCCCGACGCCCCGATCACCGCGACGGGCCTGGAGGAGTCGGAGGGCGGCACGGCGGCCGAGTATAGGCTTCGACGTATGAGCCTCAGCGGAAGGACCGCGCTCGTCACCGGCGGCGCGTCCGGCATCGGCGCCGCGACCGCGCGCCGTCTCGCGGCGGAGGGAGCGCGCGTCGGCGTCGTCGATATCAACGAGGACGGCGCACGCGAGGTCGCGCGCGAGCTCGAGGGGTTCGGCTGCGCGCTCGACGTCGCCGACGCCGTGCTTCCCCGGATGCAGGAGCGTCGCGCCGGCGCGATCGTCAACGTCGCCAGCGAGGCCGGCCGCGTAGGCTCGCAGGGCTCCGCCGTCTACTCGGCCGCGAAGGCCGGCGTGATCGGCTTCACGAAGGCGATCGCACGCGAGGCCGCGCGTTACCGCGTGCGCTGCAACGCCGTCGCGCCCGGCCCGATCGAGACGCCCCTGCTGAACGCCGCGCCCGCCATGCTCGGCGAGCTGGGCGAGCGCCTGAAGAAGGCGATGGTCGACTCGACAGCGCTCGGGCGCAGCGGCGCGCCCGAGGAGGTCGCCGCCGCGATCTCGTTCCTCGCCGGCGACGACGCCTCGTACGTGACCGGCCAGACGCTCAACGTGAGCGGCGGCCTGTCGATGTGGTGACCAGGACGCACGCGCCGATCGGGTGCTAGGGATATGAGCATGGTTGAGCGCGTACGCATTCGCGAGGTCGGCCCGCGCGACGGGTTTCAGAACGAGCCCGAGGTGATCCCCACGGAGAACAAGGTCGAGCTCATCGACGCGCTCGCGCGCACCGGCCTGCGGCGCATCGAGGTCACGAGCTTCGTGCGCCCCGACGTCATCCCGCAGCTCGCCGACGCGGGCGAGGTGCTCGCGCGCATCGACATCCCCGACGGCGTCGACGTCAGCGTCCTCATCCCCAACGAGCGCGGCCTCGAGGCCGCGCTCGAGCGTCGCGACGCGATCGACGAGATCAACGTCTTCCTCTCCGCGTCGGAGACGCACAACCGCAAGAACGTCAACCGCAGCGTCGCCGAGTCGCTCGCCGGCGTCTGCGCCGTGCTGCGCCGCGCGCGCGCCGAGGGGCTTCGTTGCGAGGGCGTCATCTCGACTTCGTTCGGGTGCCCTTACGAGGGCCACGTCCCGGTCGAGCGAGTGCTCGACATCGCCGCGCGGCTGCACGAGGCGGGCGCGCAGGAGGTCGGCTTCGGCGACACCACCGGCATGGCCAGCCCGCGCTCCGTCAGCGACTTCTTCGCCGCCGCCCACGCTTCGCTGCCGCCGGAGCTCGAGCTCACCGCGCACTTCCACAACACCCGCGGGCAGGCGCTCGCGAACGTGCTCGCCGCGCTGCAGGCCGGCGTCGACAGCTTCGAGTCCTCCTTCGGCGAGCTCGGCGGCTGCCCCGTCCCCGCCGGCGCCACCGGCAACGTCGCCACCGAGGACCTCGTCTCGATGCTCGGCGAGATGCGAATCGAGACCGGCGTCGACCTCGACGCGCTGCTCGCGTGCGCGCGGCGCGTGCGCGAGATCCTCGGCCGGCCGCTCTCGAGCCACACGCTCGTCGCCGGTCCCGTCGAGTGGGGCGGCAGCCGCGCTGGGGACTGACCTACCCGCCGCCGCTCGGGCGCGCGCGGGTTTGTTGTTCTCGAAAGGCTGACCTACGCGCCGCCGCTCATCGCGGCCGGAGTCCGTTGTTCTCGAAAGGGGTGCTGCCCGCGCGGGCGCGCGCGTGAGCACGTGCGCGCGCGGGCGCGCGCGGCTGGTCGCCTCGAACACGCGCGCCGCCGGGTGGCGCCCTCGGCCGGCGCGACCGCCTCGGTTGGTGGCACGCTCAGCCGGCGCGAGCGCCTCGGTGAAGCGGCGTGCTCAGTTTGCGATCGGCGCCGTTCGAGACGCGCTCGCGTCCGAGCCGTTCGGCTCCGCGTCCGCCTCGTCGTGCGCCGCGCGCATGCTCTCGCGCGCGGCCGCGACGAGGTACTCCTGCACGACGAGCTCCATCTCGAGCGTCTGCGCGATCGCCGGGCGCGCGGAGGCGTCGAGAACGCGCTTGACGCGTCCGACGGCGAGATGCGAATGCGCGAGCAGTTCCTCCGCGAGCGCGTCGCTGGCGTCGCGGAGCGTCTCGGGCGCGACGACGCGGTTGATGAGGCCGATGCGCTCGGCCTCCTCCGCGCCGATCATGCGCGCGGTCATGATCAGCTCCTTCGCGCGGCCGAGGCCTACGACGGCGGGCAG
>DATBCA010000426.1:0-3166 GCA_036270715.1 Solirubrobacteraceae bacterium | reverse complement strand
CCTTGTTCTTGAAGTTCGCGTAGAACGCGCCCTTGGTGAAGCCGGCCTGCTCGGCGACCTCGTCGATCGAGGCCTGCTCGAGCCCCCGCTGAGCGAAGACCCTCGCGGCCGAGTGCATTAGGCACTCACGTGTATGCGCCTGCTTCTCCTTACGCGTAAGCCTGGGCATCAGCCCGTCACCTCCGATTGTCTTAGCCGAACGGTTCCTAGACCGCGGCGCGCCTTGCGCATCGCGAGCGCGCGCAGCGACGCGCGCGCGGGCGCCGGGGCATACTCGCGCCGCGCCGCGGAGCCCGCGGCGACCGGCTCGGGAATGTTCTTGAGCCAGTGCAGACGGCGCACGCCGAAGTCGATGTGAGTGGGCGAGCCGGCAGCCTCGCGCGCCGCCTCGCTGACGAGCACCTCGCCGCCGCCGGCGGCAGAGCACAGCCGCGCCGCGACGTTGACGGCGCTTCCGTACCAGTCGCCGTCGCGGTACACGGCGGAGCCGGTGTGAACGCCGATGCGAAGCGGCGGCAGCTCGTGCTCGCCGGCGATCTCCTCCGAGATGTCCAGGCCGAGCTCGACGCCCGCGCGCGGGTCCTCGCAGCGAACCATCATCGCGTCGCCGATCGTCTTGATCTCCTCGCCACGGTGGCGCGGCAGCAGGACGCGCACGCGCGCGTAGAGCGCGAGCGCGACCTCGGCCGCGCGATCGTCGCCGCGCTCGGCGGTCAGCGCGGAGAACCCAACGAGGTCCATGAAGAGGAACGTATGCGCGTCGCTCGTTGCCATGTCCGGTGAGCCTCACATACCGGTCGGGATCCAGATACCGACGAGTATATCAACGCGAGGAGGGTCCGGCGCACGCGCGCGCTTTCACTTGAGAAGCCGCGACAGCCGCCGGTCCTTGAGCAGCTTGCCCTCCGTCTGGCAGCTCGGGCAGTAGGCGATGACGTAGTCCTCGAAGTAGACCGCGCGCAGCACCTCGCCGCAGCGCGGGCACGGCTCGCCCTGGCGACGGTGGACCTGCAGCGGCATCGGGAGCTTGTCCGGGATCGGCAGCGCGATGCGCTCCTCGTAGTGCGCGATCGCGTCGCCGAGCGCCTGCTCGATGGCGCCGGCGAGCCGTGCGCGCTCGTCCTCGTCGAGCTCGCTGCCGCGCTTGTACGGCGACAGCCGGGCGCGCCAGAGGATCTCATCGACCCACGAGCGTCCGATGCCGGCGATGGCGTGCTGGTCGCGCAGCAGCGCATGCAGCGGCCTCGGCGCGTCGAGGACCTCCTCGAGCGCCGGCACGACCGGCCATGCCTCCGGGCCGAGCTCGGCGAGCGCGGGGTCGTCCTCGAGCTCGGGGCTGCGCAGCACCTTGACCCACGCGGCCTGCTTTGATCCGAACTCGCGCAGCCGCAGCTCGCGGCCGTCGCCGATACGCACGAGCAACCTGGACGTGCGGTCGCGCGGACCCGCGCGCTTGTCGAAGAGCTGCAAGCGGCCCGCGGACATCAGGTGGATGAGCAGCGCGAGCGATCCCGACAGCTCGACGACGAGGTGCTTGCCGCGCCTGCGCACGCGTTCGATGCGCTCGCCCTCGATCGCCGACAGCGGCGGGTCGAACGTCTTGAGCGCGTTGACCCCGGGCGCGATCGCCGACTCGACGACGGCACCGCGCAGCGCCTCGTCGAGCAGACGAGCGGTGATCTCGACCTCGGGTAGCTCGGGCATCGCTGACAACCACTCTAGGCAGCGCGCCGAGCGGCGGCAGCGGGAATCTCACGCGGTCGCAGGCGCGTCGTCGGCGAGCGCGGCGAGCACGAGCTCGTCGTGCTCGGCCGGCTTCACCTTGCGGAGCACGTGGGTCACGCGTCCGTCCGCTCCGACGACGAACGTCGTGCGCTCGTTGCCGAAGTACGTTTTGCCGTACATCGACTTCTGAGCCCACACGCCGTACGCCTCGGCAACCTCGTGCGCCTCGTCGGCGAGCAGCGGGAAGTCGAGGTCGTACTTCTCGTGAAAGCTCTTCACCTTCTTGACGGGGTCGGGCGAGATGCCGATCACGGTCGCGCCGTGCTGGGCGTAGTCGGCGTGATGGTCGCGCACGCCGCACGCCTGCGTGGTGCACCCCGGCGTGTCGGCCTTGGGATAGAAGTACACGACGACGGGCGTGCCGCGGAAGTCCGAGAGCTTGACCGCGCGCCCGTCCTGGTCGGGGAGCTCGAAGTCGGGGGCACTATCGCCTGGTTCGAGCACGGGGCGCATCTTAGAAGGCTCTGCTGGCGCATCCTTGGCGCGCGTGGAGCGTTTGGGCGGCGCGACTACAGCGTCAGGTAGCTCGACTTCATGCTTTCGATTCCGCCGTTGGCTGGGACCAGCCACTTTTCCGCTACAGGAACCACGAACGTGATTGAAAGCGTAGATCCGGTGCCCGTCAGACCTGTACCAGCCGTAGCCGGTTCGGTTATCACAACGCCGTGGACCTCCACTTTTACGACCGTTTCCTTTGCGCATTTCACCGTTAAGACCACCTCCACCGGTTGTTGGGTGGTGAGTTCGGTCGACGGTTCATATTCAGTACCCGGTGTGCGAGTTTCGAGTGTTTTCACGTATTTTTCGGTGACGTAACCTCCGGTTGCGCCTGTCGCTCCAGCGGGTCCGGTCGCGCCCGCAGATCCAGCGGCACCCGTGATACCCGCCGCGCCCGTAGCGCCGGCTGCTCCGTTCGTTCCAGCTTTGCCTTCCGCGCCGGTTGGGCCGGTGGCACCGTTTGCTCCGTTGGTCCCGGCTTTGCCTTCGACGCCGGTTGGCCCCGTGGCACCCGTCGCGCCAGCTGCTCCGTTGGTCCCGGCTTTGCCTTCGGCGCCGGTTGCGCCAGTCGGGCCCGTGGCACCTGTTGCACCGGCGGCGCCCGCTGCTCCGTTGGTCCCGGCTTTGCCTTCGGCGCCGGTTGGGCCGGTGGCACCCGTGGCGCCGGCTGCTCCGTTGCTTCCGGCTTTGCCTTCCGCTCCGGTGGCGCCCGCGGCACCGGTGGCGCCGTTTGCTCCGTTGGTCCCAGCTTTGCCTTCGGCGCCGGTTGGCCCCGTGGCACCCGTCGCTCCGGCTGCTCCGTTGGTTCCGGCTTTGCCTTCGGCGCCGGTTGCGCCCGTGGTGCCGGTTGGTCCCGCGCCACCGGTGACGCCGCCGTTCGCTG
>DATBCA010000425.1:0-8582 GCA_036270715.1 Solirubrobacteraceae bacterium | reverse complement strand
GCTTGTTGACCCCCTGCCTGACAACGTACGCGCGCCCTGGGACGGTTCTCTCGCGCAGGCGTCGCCAACCGTTGCCGGCGACTCGCTTTAGCCCTCGACGACCGCCGCGAGCGGCACGACGACGACCCGCTCGTGCGCCCTCGCGCGCGCGATCGCGCGCGCGAGCGCAGACTCGACGCTCGGCGCCGCGACGTACACGGCTCCGGCCACACACCGCGCGCGAGCCCACGCGCGGCAGATCTCCTCGAGGCGCCGCGGCGCCTTGACCGTCAGCTCCACCTCGACCGCCGTCGGCAGGCCTTCGCCGGCGCGCGGCCAGAGCACGAGGTCCGGCCGGTGCCAGAGGCTCCCGTGCGCGCCCGGCGCGGAGAGGTGGGCGCTCGCGAGCGGCGCGCGCGCGTCGCGCTCGTCGCGGCGCAGCTCGCGCTCGGAGGAGACAGCGTGATCGGGATAGCGCCGCTCGAGCGCCGCCGCGACCGCTGCGCAGAACGCGAGGTGCGCTGCGTTCGAGGCACTCACGCGGCATGGTCCGAGCGAGCCGAGGCCGGCAGCGCGCAGGCCTGAGCGGGTCGCCGTGTACAGCGCCGGCGCGCCCCTCAACGGGCTTGCGCGGCGAAGCAGCCCGTCTCGCTCGGCCGCCGCGAGCTTTGCGCGCGCCGAGGGCACCCCCGAGCGCTCGCGCTCGGCGAGCGCCGGCGCGGAGATCGCGCCGAGGCGCGCCGCCCACTCGACGATCGCGATCCGCTCGCTCGAGCGCGAGCCTTCGCCGGGTTTCCTCGCTCGTCTCGCGCGACTCATCGCGTCTCCCCTCTGCGCACGCGCACGATGCGCGCGCCCGCGCCGCGTTCGAGGTCCACGACCGCGGCGCACCCGGGCTGCAGGCGCGACAGACGCTCGGCACTCAGCTCGGACACCGCAACCCGCGTGCGCGTGGTGCGTCCGTCGCCGTGCAGCGACGTTCTCCACGCGCCCCGCGATCCGGACATGCGGGCAATGAGCGCGGCCGAGTCAGGGACCACCTGACGATGGGCGATGAGCACGCTGAGGTTGCCGAGCACCTGCTCGAGCAGTCGCTCGTGGCCCGGAACGCGCAGGTCGGCGAGCTCCTGCGTCCCGAGGAGCAGGCTCATTCCCGCGGACCGCGCACGCCCGAACAGGCGCACGACGTGCGCGGCTCCCAGCGAGGAGAACTCGTCGATCACCGCGAGCGTCGGCACCGGTCGGCGCTGCAGCGCTGCGACGACCGTCTGCAGGTCCTGCACGATCGCGCCGCCGAGCATCTGCGCGAGTAGCGGCCGGCTGTCGGCTTCGAGCGCGAAGTAGACGACCGAGCGCTCGCGCACGGCGTCGAGGAGGTCGAACCGCTCGCCCGCGGCCGCAGCCGGATCGAGCCAGCGCCCGACATCTGACTCCGCGAGGATCGCCAGCCGGTCGCGCACGCCGGCGAGGTCGTTCTGCTGTCGCGCGGTCAGCGCGTCGAGGTAGCGATGCGTCGCGTGGTCGGGACCCGGGAGCGTGCGCACCAGGACCTCGAGCGCCGACGGCTCGAGGTGCTCGACGATCGCTCGCAGGCACGTCGGCACGCCGGCTTGGCGCAGCGCGCGCACGACGTGCCCGAGGTAGCGCTGCGCCTGGCGCTGATAGTGCGGCTCGGTGAACCGCTCGCTCGCCAGCACCTTGTCCGCCACCTCGGTGTCGCTTCCGTGCGCGTACGGGTTGTAGACGGAGGGGCCGTCGGGCGTCCATGCGACGAACCGCGTGCCGCGGCGTGCGGCAACGCTCGCGAGCGCGGCGCGCATGTGCTCGTCGCCCTTCGGATCGATCACGATCGCGCCCATGCCGCGCGCGATGGCGCCGGCGGCGATCGCCGCCTGCGTCACCGTCTTGCCCGATCCGGTCGCACCGGTGATGAGGGTGTGCGTCCCGCCGCGGCCACCGCCCAGCGGGATGCGCGCGGCGCGACCGAGCTCGTCGATGCCAAGATCGAGCTCGTCCTCGCGGGGAGTCGCCGCGGCGGCGAACTCGTCCCGCACGCGCGCCAGCGCCAGAGACCAGCCCGCCCGGAGCAGATCGAGCGGCGAGCGACGCCGCGCCGCGAGTTCGGCGAGGTCAAGGCCGGCGTTGAGGTCTTCGCGATGCCACCGCCGCCCGCAGAGAGCGGCGCTCGAGGCGGCGAGGAAGGCCGCGGTGTCCTCGGGAGTCGAGCCTCGGCGCGCCGCCAGCACGATCGCGAGCACCAAAGCCGACCAGCTCCAATGCAGGCTTAAGCGGCGCATCGTCCGCGCGGACGCCACGCCGAGCGCAACGCCCACCGCGGCGGCAAGCGTCAGGTGCGTGAGGACGTGAAGCAATTCGGAAAGCGGAGCGACGGGATCGATCCCCGTGTCCGCGCTGACTTCTGAGCGCATATGCGCCTCCTTTCGCCGGCCGCGCGAGCGGCCGCTGTCGGCACGGCCGGCGAATGCCGACCGCGAGTTGGTAGCCGGTGACGGCTCAACGGAGCCGAAGCCGGAGTGCGCGCCGTCGCCGTTCAGGCGCGGCGGGCTGCCATCAGCGTCGGCCCGCGGGCCGCCGCCAAGCTTTCAAGATCAGTCGGGTTCGACCTCGCGCGGGCTCACACCGAGCCCCCGCCGAGCGATCAGCGCGAGCACCTCGGTGTGGATCCACGGCGTCGGCGCGGCGCGACCGCCCTCTGGGAGGACGCCGAGCCGCCGCCCGAGCCAGCTCGTCTCCCCGCTCACGCCTCCGCGAACGTCGCGCTTGACGCGGCCACAGCGGATGGCGATCTCGCTCAGGCTGAGACCCTGCTGCGCCACGAGTCGCGCGACCGTCTCCCTCAGCTTGCCGTTGAGGACGATCGGGCTGCAGAGCAAGCGCTGGAGCTCCAGGCGCAAGACGGCGACGGAGACGTCGCCGCGCGCACCGCGGGTCGCGAGCGCAATCCGGGTCAGCGCGCGGATCGGTTCATACGCCTGCACGGCGCCGATCGCTTCCCGCACGCTCACGGTGGCCGACGCGCCCGCCTCGTGCAGAGGCGGATGGCGGCGCCAGCGCAGCTCCGGAATCGACGCCGCGCGCGCCACGGCTTCAAGCCGATATGTGCGACCGAGCCGGTCGCGGATCTCGCCGTGGCCGTCTGGACCCGGCGCGGAGAGCTCTACATCGCCGCCCTCACGCGAAGCGAGCGCGGCGAAGTCTGCGGCGAGGACGGGCCGGCAGCGAACGTGCTGCTCGCTTGCGTGCTGCGCGAACAGCGCCCCCGCGATCGCCGCGTTCTCGGGCGGCTCATCCGCTGCGAGGTGAGCGACCAGGCGCGCGTCGTCGCACGTGATGCGGTTGCGGTCGACGACGAGCACGCAGCCGCCCGCGCCGTCGACGGCGATGACCTCACGAGGCGCTCCCGCGAGCGCGGTGTAACGAGCGAGCACCTTCCCAGAGCCGTTCAGTCCGCGTGCCGGGCTCTCGGTGGAGTAAGCGCGCTGCGCGGAGCGTGGGTGCCGGCGGCCGCGCGGGGACGCGGGCAGCGCGTTGGCCGCTACCGTCGTGGTCATCGCGTGCTGCCGGGGGGCGTGCGGGCCGATCGACGTCGCGACGGGGCGAGGTCGAGAGACGGGCGGTGCTGCTGTAGGAAGGCGAAGGCGGAGGTGAAGGGAGCGCGGGAGAGTAGCTCGCACCGGCGAGACGACTCCGCGAAGCATCGCGCCGCTGTGCGCGACAGCTGCTCACTCCTCGAGCGGTGCCCCGAGATCGCCCGAGGTCGCGGGCCTTTCAGGAGTGCGCGCTTGCAGTCGCCCGCGCGCCGAGCCGCCGCGCAACTGCGCGTCTGCAGGCGAGCGCGAGCGGGCGACTGCGCCGAGGGCTGGGGCAACAGCGCAATAGCGCAGGCAGATGCGCGCGCGTTCGCACGCCAAGCAGCGGCGACCACGACGCTTCTCACTGCGACCTACCGCGCGCCGCGGCGTCCGAGTCGAGGTCCAGCAGCGAGCATGCGAGCCCGCTCGCACGCGCCGCGCGTGGGTCTTCGCCGGCAGCGCTCACGCGCACGTCGGGCGGAAGCTGCGGCACCCGGTACGCGCCGAGCAGACCCTCGTGAACGTCACGCTCGGCGACGAACCGCACGCGGTCACGGCCTGGGTACTCCCAGTCGAACGGGTACTCGCCCGCGTATGCGCGGCACGCCCGCAGCACGGCGTCCGCGCACTCGGCGCAACGCCTCGCGCGCGCCCGATCCCGGCAAACGAATGCGACGATCGGCGTCACCTCGGAGCGCGCGCCATAGCGGCGCGTGTGCAGCGACCAGCCGGCGAGGAAGTGCTCGTAGCGCTCGAGCTTGCGGGCGCCGGCAGCGTCCGCGAGCCGGTCGTCGAACGCTGCGATCACGTCGAGCGTGCGCTCACCGTGCGCCACCTCGACGATCACGTGCGGGCGAATCGTCTCGAAGCGCTCGACCTCGACCCTCTTCCCCGACGCGTTCGTCGTCAGGAAGTCGTGCGGCGCGCGACCCTCCGGGAGGCGCAGGTCGCCCGGTGCGAGCACCGCCCCGGATTCACCGGCAGTCGCAGACGGACTCAGCGCGCACGCGTCCGCTCCCCGGATCGCGCTGCTCGAGCGTCCGATGCGTGCTACGAGCGCGAGCGCCCAACCGGCGGCATGCACGTCGCGGCGCGCGCCTGTCAGATCTCGCCGGGCCTCCGCCGCGCCTGAGCGTTCGCCCGCATCGGGCGCGGGCGCCGCCGCGCGATCGCCGAGGAGCTGGCGGCCCGCAGGCGTGATGGCGTAGCACATGGGCACGCCGCCGCCATCGCGCCGGTGAAACTGAAAGCGATCAACGAGCCTCGCGTCCGACAGGCGCTTGAGCCGTCTCTGCGTCGTGGTCACGGCCCGACCGGAATTGAAGTGGCGGTGCAACTGGCTTGTGAGGACATGGCGAAGGCCCGCGATGAGCGCGAGTACCTCGAGATCGAGCGCATCCGGCTCGAGCGCTCGCGGCGTCCTCACGCGTGGTCCGAGGCGCACGCTCTGCGCGACGTCGAGCTCGACGAGCTCGCGGTAGCTGTCCGCGGCCCGCTCCGGGAGGGATCCGAGGACTCGCGTATTCGATGCTGCCGCGCGCGCACTGCGCACGCGCGGGAGCACGGGCGCGGGGGTGGGCAAGACGTGAGCCGGCGCCGGCCACCCGGCACGGTCGTCGCGTGCGGTGCGACCGTCGTCTGCGTGTCCGAGCTCGACTCCTTCGCGCGAGGCCCAGTGGGGCTGTCGGAGATCGGCGAGGAAGCGAGCGCCGCGCTCGTGCTGGCGCGCCGCGTGAAGCTCGAGCCGCGGCTTGTCGACGCGAAGCGGCACGGTGTGAGCGACGAAGGGCGGCTGGCGACCCTCCTCGGTAACCCAGCTCGCGATGACCGTGTGTCGAGGCAGATGCAGGCGCACGTCTGGGTGGCCGAGCGCGGAGAGGTGCTGGGTATTCGGGCGGATCGTGTCCGAGAACTCGGCCATCGTGAGCGCGGCCGCCGCGCGCGCGTCGCGGACCGACGCCGTCGCGAAATAGACGCGATGCGCAAACAGCGCATCGAGCTGGTCGCGCACGTCGCGATCGATCCACTGCGCGTCGCTCTGCCAGCACGCGACCGTCTCGAGACCCGCGGAGCGCTTGAGCGCCATCGTCTCGGCAAAGCCGCGGTTCAGCACCAGCGGCGCCTCGTCGATCTTGAGCGCGACCGACACGCGCTCGGGCGCGGGAACCAGGTCCTGCTGACGCGCAAGCGCCGCGTCGAGCATGCCGACCAGCAGCTGCATGAGCACCGAGGTGTTCCCGGCACCCATCACGCCGAGCGCGCCCCTGACGACGAGCACCTCGCGCCGGGAGATGATCTGCTCGAAGTCGACGCGCAGCGACTCGTTGAGGAGCACGCGCTTGATCGACGCCGAGTTGAGCAGCCGCGCCAGCTTGTTCACCGGGGCGTCGAGCTTGGATGTCGTCGTGCTGCGCGCGTCGGCGAGCTGCGCGCTCAGCTCCCCCGTGAAAAAGAGCGCGATCTCCTTCAGCTCGGGGAGCGTGCGAACCCGCGCCCCAACCGCACGGCGGTACGCGTAGCCCTCCTCGCCGACCGAGAGCAGGCGCGCGGCGTCCCATAACGTCGAGCGGCGGTCATGCGCGAGCACGGCGATCACGGCGTTGCGCAGGTAGCGGTCGGACGAGGCGCGAATGTCGGCGTCGGTGAACAGGTGCTTGAGCGCCCCGACGACGTAGTCCGCGATCACGTCCGCGGGAGCATCGACGGCGAGCGGGTTGAAGCCACAGGTCGGGTGCGCGAAGTCAAGGAGCGTGCACGTGCGCTCGTCGGGGACGGCGCTGAGCGCGGCGTCCGCGGCGTCGCCCTTGGGATCGAGGACGATCACCGCGCAGTTCGCGCGACGCAGGTCCTCGGCGACCGTTGCGACGAGGAAGCTCGACTTGCCCTGCTCGACCGTGCCCGGCGCGGCGGTGTGCTGCCGGCGCATCGCGACGCGGATCGAGACGGGCCCGATCGCGTCCACGAGCGTTCCCGGCTCGCCGCTGGGCCGCGAGACGCCGGGCGGGGCAGGCGCGACCGGAAGTACGGCGCGGGAGAACGGTACGGCTGCAAAGTCGCTCGCCGGTAGCTGCCACATGGCCGCAAGCTCGGTAGACGCAAATACGTTGCGGCGGAAGGACGGCAGCGGGTTGCCCTCTCCGCGCGCGATCCGCCGGCGATACGAATTCAGCGCCGAGTGGCGAATCGCGGTGCCGCGCTCGACGAGGCGGTTCTCGGCGCTCGCGACACGCAGCTCCGAGGAGATCGCCTCGCACGTCCTGCGGTCTGGCGCGACGATGCGTAGGTCCGCGAAGAAGAGTGGCCGGTGCTGCACGTCGAGGCCGCCGCGCAGCTCAACCTCGCGCACCATCGAGCGTCCGCGAGCGTGCACACGCACGGGGTCCCGATCGCGGAAGTGCAGCTCCCGCCGTTCGTGCAGGCGCCTCGCGACGCGCTCGAGGAAAGCCGGCGCGGGCGTCAGCGCGAGCTGTACGAGCGCGGCGGATCCCGTCGCCGCGATCGTCGTCAGCAAGCGGTTCATCGCGGGTTCGCGCTCGTGCTCGAAGCGATCGAGGGACTTCACGCGCTCGATGAAGCTCGCGCTCTTCTTCAGCCGCAGCACCGCCGCACGCCGCTCGCACACGACGAGTGCGTTCTCCTCGGACGGCGCGCGAGCAGGGTCTAGCCTGCAGTTGGGGTAGGCGTGGCGCAGCCCCGACTCGACCATCGCCTCGGTACCCGCCGGACAGACGACCGCGAGCCACGCGCTCCTGCCCTCAGGTTCCGGCCCGGGCGCGTAGTGGATCTCGAGCGATATCGTCGGCTGGCCGAGGAGCAGTCGCCGCCACCAACGCCGGAGCAGGCGCTTATGAAGAGCGTCGTACATCGCGACGATCGCCTCGGCAGACGCGCGGTCGCCGCGGTAGGGCGCTACGCGCAGGCGGACGTAGCGTCGTCGCCGACGGGAGACAACGCGCGAACACGCGGCGCCGACACACGCGAGCACAGCGCCGATGAGAAGCGCGGGGGCGATCGCGACGGCGCCCGCCGCCCGCCACTCGACCACCCCTCGCACCTGCGAACCGAGAGCCGCTGCGAGAGACAGCGCGCCCCCCTTCAGAGCATGCGAGTGGCCCGACCCCCGTAGCGACGCTCCCAGACCGCCGCGCGCGAGCCATGCGATCGCGGAGGTGCCGACGACGACCGCGCAGGCGACGGCGAACACGCCGAGCACCCGCCACAGAAGGAAACGGATCACCGCTTCCCAACATCCGACCGCGCCCGCGGGGCGGGACGGCGCCGGCGGCCCGCGCAGCTCGACGAGACAGGGCGCGGGGGGCTAAGGGTAGGTCAAAGACGCCGCGGGGTCGAACCGCGGCTACGCTGTCCGAAGGACAGCCTCTATCGAGCCAAATCTCGCGAGAGTGCAGGGAGAGCGCGCAGGGCGACTCTTCGCTGCAGTGGGCTCTAACCGGCCTGGATCAGCAGCCCACTGGCGCGCGGCTCGGGCCGTGATCCGGACGATCCGTTGCGCACGATCTCCACGTTCTCCGGCGACACCGCCTACTCCAGTCCCACGGCTTCGAGGGCCTGCCTCTCGGACCGAAACATTTGCCAGCGAGTTATCGCGTGCTCGTGAACGGTGAACACGAACGTGACCTCCTCCTCTACTGGCACACCGCTCGTCTTCCCGCGCGCGCGCAGCAGCGCCGTGACGAACACGCGTCCGCCGACGTCCCTCACCCTCAGGACCTCAAGCGACCAGTCATCCCAGGTGCCAAGCCAGTCGCTCATGACCTGCATGAGTCCCTCGCGCCCGTGATAGTCGCGAACGTCAATCTGATCCGGAAATTGCGTGACGACGATGTCCGGTGCGGCGACCTCAAGCCACGCTCGCTCATCGCCCCGGAAGAAGGCGTCGAACGCCGCCCGCACGACCTCCACGTTCTCCTGCGACACCGCCTACTCCTCGGGGCCGACGGCTTTGAGGGCATCGTCTTTGGAGCCATAGCTCTGCCAACGCACGATCTT
>DATBCA010000424.1:0-3020 GCA_036270715.1 Solirubrobacteraceae bacterium | reverse complement strand
GTCTTCGCCATCAGGCCGTACTCCCTTCCTCCGGTTTGTTCTCCTCCGCGCTCGCCTCGGCCGGCGCCTCGTCCTCGGCGCTCGGCTCCTCGGCCGCGGGCTCCTCCTCGGCGGTCGGCTCGGGCTCGGCGGCCGCCTCGGTATCGGCGCTTGGCTCCTCGGCGGTCGGCTCCTCCTCGGCGGCGGGCTCGGGCTCGGCGACGGGCTCCGGCTCGGCCTCGGCGGCGGGCTCGGGCTCAGCCTCCTCGGCGGCGGACTGCGCGGAAGCGTCCGCTGCGCCGGCGCCGTCGGCTGGAGCGCCCAGGTCCTCGAATCCGCTTGGGCGGCCCTGAGCAGCGAAGGGCATGCCGAGCGCGACCAGCAGCGCGAACGCCTCGGCGTCCGTTCGCGCGCTCGTCGAGACGGTGATATCGAGGCCGCGCACCTCGTCGATCGCGTCGTAGTCGATCTCGGGGAAGATGATCTGCTCGCGAACGCCCATGGAGTAGTTCCCGCGGCCGTCGAAGGAACGGGGGTTCAGACCGCGGAAGTCGCGGATTCGCGGGATCGCGATCGAGACGAGGCGGTCGAGGAACTCGTAGGCGCGCTCGGAGCGCAGCGTAACGGCGACGCCGACGGGGTTGCCCTCGCGCAGTTTGAACGCCGCAATCGACTTGCGCGCGCGCCTGACGCTCGGCGCCTGCCCGGCGATCGTCGCGAGCTGCTCGGTCGCCGACTTGAGCACTTTCGAGTCCTGCTTCGCGCCGCCAACTCCCATGTTGAGCGTGACCTTTTCAACGCGCGGCGCCTGCATCACGGAGGAATAGCCGAAGCGCTCCATCAGCGCCGGGCGGATCTCCTCGAGGTAGCGCGTCTTCAGGCGCGCGGGCGGGGACTCTGCGGTCGGGGCGCTCATGTCGTCACTCGAGCTCCGCGCCCGTGCGCGCGGCGACGCGAACGCGTTTGCCCTCAGCCCGCCTGATGCGTACGCGCGTGGGCTGGCCTTTGGGGTCGAGCAGCATGACGTTGGAGATGTGGATCGGGCCCTCGGCGTCGATAACGCCGCCGAGCTGGCCCTCGGTGCCTGGAATCGGCGAGTTGCTCGACCCCGCTCGCGGCTTCACGTGGCGCTTCGCCATGTTCAGACCCTCGACGTACAGGCGGTTCTTCGACGGTTCGACGCGCAGCACGCGGCCCTGCTTGCCGCGGTCCTTGCCCGAGATCAGCTTCACGTGGTCGCCGCTGCGGATCTTCAGCGACGGCCGCGCCTTGACGTCCTGCTTGCGCGCGCGAGCCATTACAGGACCTCCGGCGCGAGCGAGACGATCTTCATGAAGTTGCGCTCGCGCAGTTCGCGCGCGACGGGCCCGAACACTCGCGTGCCGCGCGGGTTGTTCTGGTCGTCGATGATCACCGCCGCGTTCTCGTCGAAGGCGATGTACGTCCCGTCGTCGCGCCCGATCGGCTTCTTCGTGCGCACGACCACCGCCGTCACGACGTCGCCCTTTTTCACCGAGCCCTGAGGGTTCGCCTGCTTGACCGTCGCGGTGATGACGTCCCCGACGAACGCGTAGCGACGGCGTGAGCCGCCCTTCACGCGGATGCACAGGATCTCGCGCGCGCCGGTGTTGTCGGCGACGCGCAGGCGGGTCTCGTTCTGAATCACTGTGCCCGCTCCAGCACGTCAAGCAGCCGCCAGCGCTTCGTACGCGAGAGCGGCCTGCTCTCGATGACGCGGACCACGTCACCCTCGCGCGCGTCGTCGGACTCGTCGTGCGCGTGCAGCGTCGTGGAGCTGCGAACGATCTTCTCGTAGCGACGGTGGCGGCGCGCGACGTCGATGCGAACGGTGATCGTCTTGGAGGCCTTGTCGGAGATCACGACGCCCTGGCGCACCCGTCGCGTGCCCTCCCTGGGCGGATGGACCGGCGCGAGCTCCGCGGAGGGGCCGCTCGCGGCGGCCCGCTCCTTCGCCTTCGCGCGTTCCTGTAGGCGCCGCGTACGTCGGCGCGTGGCCTTCGCCGCGCGCTCGGCGCGGCGCTCCGCCTGGCGCTCCTCGGGGGAGCGTTGCGGACGGGCGTCCACGTGCTTTGAGCGCGCGCGGCGGCGGCGCTCCTTGGGCGAGACCTGCTCGCCCTCGTCTGCGGGTTTCGCGGCGGTCGCGGCCGGCTCATCGGCGCCCTCGCCATCCGGAATCTCATTAGTGGGCTCCGCCTGCGATGCAGGCTCCGCCTCGCCGCCGGCGTCGTCTACGCCCTCCGCCTCGCCCTGCGGCTGCTGCTCGGGCTCGGCGGGCGCCTCGGCGTTGGAGGGGACGTCCGCGTGCGCCTGCGCCTCGGCAGCCGCGGCGTCGCCCTGCTCCTCCGCTGCGTCTGAAGTCTCGGCGGCCTCGCCGGACGCGTCGGTGGTCTCGTCGTCGTCTGCCATGTCGTCTCTCTGGTCGCTCAACTTTGTTGCTGTGCGTGCGAGGAGGGCTCGCGCTCGCGCGCGACGGTGAGTGCACGCGCGAGGTCACGGCGCGCGCGGCCGAGGCTCGCGGTGTCGTCGAGTTCGCCGGTCGCGTTCGAGAAGCGCAGCCCGAAGACTTGTTTGCGCAGCTGGTCGATCTGTTTGTCGAGCTCGCGCTCCTCCATGTCACGCATTTCTCTCGCCCTCATGCCCGCGCGCCTAGTCCTCTCGCATGACGAACTTCGATTTCACGGGCAGCTTGTGCGCGGCCAGGCGGATCGCGTCGCGCGCGAGCGGCTCGGACACGCCCGCGAGCTCGAACATCACGCGGCCGGGCTTGACGACGGCGACCCACCCCTCGGGCGACCCCTTGCCGGAGCCCATGCGCGTCTCGGCGGGCTTCTTGGTCACGGGCTTGTCGGGAAAGACGTTGATCCAGACCTTGCCGCCATGCTTGATCTTGCGCGTCATCGCGACACGTGCGGCCTCGATCTGACGGTTGGTCAGCCAGCCGCACTCGAGCGCCTTCAGGCCGTACTCGCCGAACTGCACCTTGACCTGACCGCGCGACGGCCCGGCGCGGCGTCCGCGGT
>DATBCA010000423.1:0-1642 GCA_036270715.1 Solirubrobacteraceae bacterium | reverse complement strand
GCCGTCTCCTCGGGCGCCTCCGCGTCCGAGGGCAGGAGGTCGCCGAGTGCCGTGTCGCCGTCTTCGCCGACCTGCTGGTCGAGCGATACGAGCGCCGCGCGCTGGTGGCGCACCTCCTCGACCTGGTCGACGGGCAGGCCCGTCTCCTCTGCGAGCTCCTCGATCGTGGGCTCACGGCCGAGGCGCACCGACAGCTCGCGCTCGACGCGCCCCACCTTGCGGGAGCGCTGCGCGACGTGGACGGGCAGGCGGATCGTGCGACCGGAGTTCTCCAGGCCGCGCTGGATCGCCTGTCGGATCCACAGCGTCGCGTATGTCGAGAAGCGGAAGCCCTTGCGCCAGTCGAACTTCTCGCTCGCGCGGATCAGGCCGAGCATGCCCTCCTGGACGAGGTCCGCGAGCGGCAGGCCCTGGTTCTGGTAGCGCCGAGCGTTCGATGCGACGAGGCGGAGGTTCGAGTTGACGAGGATTTCCTTCGCGCGCAGGTCGCCGCGCTCGATCCGCTGCGCCAGTTCGATCTCCTGCGCGGGGGTGAGCAGGGGATAGCGGCGCGAGTGCGCGAGCAGCTGGTCGACCGACTCGGGGATGAACGTGTCGGGGTCGCTCAGGTCGATCTGCTCGATCGGGCTGTCGAGCCGGCCAGGCGCAGCCTGGACAGCGTCGGCCGCGGCGTCGGTCTCGACGCCGTCGCCCTCCTCGAGGATCTCCTCGGTCTCGGGGGTGATTACTGTGGTGTCGCTAAGATCTTGCATACAGGTCTTTCTAATCCGATACTTGTAGTCGGAATTATACGCCCCGATAGTTGCGTTGTCAATTATCCGTCTGGGCGGCTTTCAAACGCCTTCGTTCGACGCGCCGCACCCCGCCACCTGCCGGAGGCGGAAAAACGGGTCCGAGAGTGCAAACCCGCGGGGGCGGCGGGAAGCGCGGTCGGGGGAGGTGAGATATCGGTCGCCGTGCGCGCGACGATTAGTCGCGCCGACTAATCTCGGCGCATGAACAACGACCTCTCAGGACAAATTGTAGCCATTACGGGCGCCTCCTCCGGCATCGGCGAGGCCACCGCGCTCGCCTGCGCGCGTGCCGGCGCCGCCGTCTCGCTCGCCGCGCGCCGCAAGCAGCGCATCGACGAGCTCGCCGAGCGCATCTCGCGCGATGGGGGCCGCGCGCTCGCCATCCAGACCGACGTCAGCGACGAGGCCCAGGCGACCGCCTTCGTCCAGCGCACCGCCGCCGAGCTCGGGAGGATCGACGTACTCGTGAACAACGCCGGCGTCATGCTCCTCGGGCCGATAAACGGGGCCGACACGCAGGAATGGCGGCGGATGATCGACGCGAACGTCTACGGCGTCCTCTACTGCACCCACGCCGCGCTCCCGCTCATGCTCGAGCAGGGCTCCGGCCACGTCGTCGTGGTCAGCTCCGTCGCCGGGCGCTTCGCCCGCGCGGGCTCCGGCGTCTACAACCTCACCAAGCACGGCGTCGGCGCCTTCTCCGAGGCGTTGCGCCAGGAAGTCGCCGCCGCCGGCCTGCGCGTCACGCTGATCGAGCCCGGCGCCGTCGCCACCGAGCTCCCAAGCCACAACCGCCCCGAGATCATCGACGCGATGCGCAAAACGTTCGCCGACGTCACGCCGCTCGA
>DATBCA010000422.1:0-4138 GCA_036270715.1 Solirubrobacteraceae bacterium | reverse complement strand
CTGGCTCGATCGGACCGACATCCGTGCATCACGAGTATTGGCGGCTCGTCTCCAGCGGTTTCCTGCACGTCGACATCCTCCACATCGGCTTCAACATGTACCTGCTGTATCTCCTCGGGCTGATGCTCGAGCGCTCGATCGGGTCCGTGCGCTTCGCCGCGATCTACCTGACCTCGCTCCTCGTCGGCTCGTTCGGCGCGCTGCTCGCCACCAACGCTCAAAGCCTCGGCGCCTCCGGCGCCGTCTTCGGGCTCATGGGCGCCGCCGCAGTCGAGCTTCGCGCGCGCAGGCTTAGCATCATGGAGTCGGGGATCGGCACCCTCATCATCTTCAACCTGATCCTCAGCTTCAGCCTCTCGAACATCTCCGTCGGCGCGCACGTCGGCGGACTGATCGGCGGCGCGCTCGCCGCCGCCGCCCTGCGCTACGGCGACGGCCATCGCATGCGCGCGCTCGGGCTAGCCGCGTGCGCCCTCATCAGCGCCGCCTCCGTCGGCGGCGCGCTCGTCGCCGCCAGCGCCACCGGTCCCGGGTTCGCCTGACCGCGCGGCGCGTCGCCGCTGCGCGCGCGCGTTGGGCCCGGGCACGGGGCGCGGTCAGTGATTGGGAGAGCAGGTGCTGCGCGCGCGCGTACGCGCGCGCGAGGCTCGATCGGCGCCTGGCTGAAGCGTTGCCAATGGACGGATTGCGCGCCGTCGCCGCGCTGACCCAAGCGCTACCTCGCAGCCGCCGTCAGACGCACCTCGATCGCCTCGCGCGCGCTCGGCGGCGCGGGGAGCGCGGCGGGGTGCAGGACGTGCGCGAGCAGCTCCACGCCGTCCGTCAGCCGCGGGCCCGGGCGCGAGAAGTAGGCGGATGCGTTCACCGCGACGATGCGCTGCGCGCGCGTGCGCGCGAGCGCGTCCGCGTGCGCGCGCGCCTGCGCCGCCGCCTGCCGCGCGTCGTAGCCGCACGGCATCACGATCACGACGTCCGCAGCGCCGTCCGCGAGCGCCGCTTGCTCGAGCTCCTGCGCAGACACCGCGCGCGACCGCTCGCCCGCGACGCCGACCACGTCCTCGCCGCCCGCGAGCGCGATCATCTCCGGCGTCCAGTGGCCCGCGACGTAGAACGGGTCCAGCCACTCGAGCGCGAGTACGCGTTGGCGCTCGCGCCCGCGGGTCGCCTGCGCGACGCGCCGCAGACGCTCGTGCGCGTCCTCGAGCAGCCGCGCTCCCTGCTCCTCGCGACCGGTCGCCGCCGCGAGCGTGCGCACGTCCTCGTGCGTCTGCTCGAGCGTCGACGGGTCGAGCGCGATGACCCGCGGGCGGCCCGGCAGCCTGCCCGCGATCGCCGTCACGTCCTCGTATGAGACCGCGCACACCGGGCATAGCGCCTGCGTCACGATCAGGTCCGGCTCGCACGCCGCGAGCGCGCGCTCGTCGAGCGCGTAGATCGACTCGCCGCTCAGCGTGCGCTCGCGCACGGCCGCGTCGATCTCGCCCGCGCTAAGCCCCGTCGGGAGCACGTCGCGCGTGAGCCGCGCGCGCGTCCTCGCCGCCGCGGGGTAGTCGCACTCGTGGGTCACCCCGCGCACCTCGTCGTCGAGGCCGAGCGCGAACAGCAGCTCCGTCGCGTGCGGCACGAGGCTCGCGATGCGCATCTGCTCCTGACTGTACGGGCTAACTTGTTTGGGAGCGCCCAACGGCGGTAACTTCAAGTCCACATGACCGTCCTCAGCGACGCCGACATAGAGCAGCGCCTCGCGCCGATGCCCGAGTGGCGCCGAGCGGACGAAACGATCGTGCGCGACCTCAAGTTCTCGGACTTCGCCGCCGCGATCACCTTCGTCGACCGCGTCGCCGAGCGCGCCGAGGCCGCCAACCACCATCCCGACATCCTCATCCATGGGTGGAACAACGTCCGACTGACGCTCTCCACGCACTCCGCCGGCGGGCTCACGGACTCCGATTTCGCGCTCGCGCGCGAGATTGACAGGCTCGTCTGAGCCTCTCGCTTCCGACTCGTTTCGCTGCTACCTTTGCTCGGTCGGCAACGATGATCGACGACGAAGAACCGCACCAACCTAACGCGGCCGGGAACGGCCGCTTGACGCGCCGCAAGCTTCGCCGGCGCTTCCGCAGTGCTAACTCCCCTTGCTGGGGGGTGCCTGCACCCGCGTGAACGCGCTCAAGCTCATCGTCGCGGCCGTTCTCATCGCGGTCAACGCATTCTTCGTAATCGCCGAGTACGCGCTCGTGCGCTCGCGCCGCGCGCGGCTGGAAGTGATGCGCGAAGAGGGCCTCAAGGGCGCGGGCCTCGCGCTCGATCAGCTCGCAAAGATCAACGAGTACATCTCCGCCGTGCAGATCGGCGTGACCATGACCTCGATCGCCATCGGCGCGCTCGGCGAGCCCGCGCTCGCCAACCTGCTCAAAGACGCGCTCGGCGGCGCGCTCAGTCACGGGGTTGCCGTCGTCATCTCCGCGGTCGTCGCGTTCCTGGTCATCGCCTCCGCCCAGCTGATCGCCGGGGAGATGGTGCCGAAGTTCTACGCCATCAATCGCGCCGAGAGCGTCGCCCGCAGGGTCGCGCGACCGCTACGCGCCTTCAGCGTCTCGTTCCGCCCGCTGATCCTCGCGCTCACCGCCGTCGCCGACAGGATCCTGCGCCTGCTCGGCGTCGAAGCGAGCCTCGAGCGCGGCGGAGGCTCGCCCGACGAGCTCAAGCGCCTGATCGCCGAGTCGTTCGCCGGCGGGCACCTCGACCCCGGCGAGGCCGGCATGCTCACCGGCGTCTTTCAGCTGCACGAGCGCGAGGCGCGGCAGGTCATGACGCCGATCCCCGCCGTCGTCACCGTCGATATCGCGCAGACCGTCGAGGAAGCGCTGCGCGCGTGCATCGTCTCCGGACACACCCGCCTGCTCGTCACCGAGGAAGACAACCGCGACCGCGTTCGCGGGCTCGTCCACGCCAGCGCGCTCGCGGACCGGCTCATGCGTGAGGGGCCCGACGCCTCGCTCGAGCCCATCGTCCACGACGCGCCCATCGTCCCCGAGACCAAGGAGCTGGACGACCTCCTCGCAGAGCTCCAGCGACAGCGCACCTCGCTCGCCGTCGTCGTCGACGAGTACGGCCGCGTCGTCGGCATCGTCACCGTCGAGGACATCGTCGAGGAGGTCGTCGGCGAGATCTCCGACGAAACCGACCCCGCCTCCGCCGAGGTGCGCAAGCTCGCCGACGGCGACTGGTTCGTGCGCGGCCACGTCCCCGTCACCGACCTCGCCGACTACGGACTACACCTCCCCGTCGACACCGATTCCTACAACTCCATCGGCGGCTTCGTCTTCGACGCCCTCGGGCGCCTGCCGCGTCGCGGCGACACCGTCACCGCCGACGGTTACTCCGTGCGCGTCGAGTCGGTGCGCGACAACCGCATCGAGGCAGTCCGCATCCGCGAGCGACGTCCAGCGCGCCGCGCCGAGCCCCCGCAGGCACCGGCCGCATAGGGCGCCAGCCGCATAGGGCGCCAGCCGCATAAGGCGCCAGCCGCATAAAAAACCCGCCCTCGGCGCCCTTTCTGGGTTGGGCGCCGCCGGGCGGGATTCCGCGCCGGGGAGTTGGGCCGGCGCTGCTTAACAGGTCCGGCCCGCTGGGGGGGTAGCGGGCCGAACCGGTTGCACTGGGAGGAGGCGGGTGTGCATTGCGACGCATGTCGCACCTACCAGTATCGACGGCCCCTTCAACGTCGGCTAAGCGCAACCTCACGCCGCGCGAAAGGTCTCGGAAAAGTTCGCAAAAGGTTGGGGAAACGCAGCCTTAGCAGGCCAAACGTTTCAGGCCGCGACGAACCGCACACGCAGGGAGCGGAACCCGTGTGGGACGGCGCAGAGGCGGTTCCGATGGGGACGTTCTATCCGCGCACGGCGCCGCTCACAAACTCGGTGCACGGCAAACGCCCGGGCCAGTGCCGCCCGTCGAGCCCCACCGCTAGCGGCGGCAAACCGGGCCCAGGAGCGTTCTAGACGACGCCTGCGAGCGGCCGCGCCGGATGCCACGCGCGCCCGCTCTCGCGTCGCCGGGGCGTCACGAAACCGATTTGTCGTCGTAACGGCGCGCGCGCACGCGCGCGCGGCACCTCGATTCGGAATGTCCCAAC
>DATBCA010000421.1:0-4589 GCA_036270715.1 Solirubrobacteraceae bacterium | reverse complement strand
AGGTCGTCGGACTCCATGCGCTGGATGTTGAACGGGTTCAGCCTGCCGCCCTTGCGGCGCAGCACGGCGAGCGAGCGGTTGAGGTTCCAGCGCCAGCGCGCGGTGAACATCGGGCTGCGCAGCACCGCCTGGCAGACCGCGTCGCGGACGCTCTGCGAGCGCAGGAACGCGGGCACGTCCTCGAGCGGGAACGAGTGCTGCGGCCCGAGCGAGAGCAGCACCGCGTCGTTGCTCGCGGCGGCCTGCAGCTCGAAGTCGAAGTTGAGGCAGAACTTCTTGCGCAGCGCGAGCCCGAGCGCGCGGTTCACGCGCGCGCCGAGCGGCGCGTGGACGATCAGCTGCATCCCGCCGGTGTCGTCGAAGAAGCGCTCGAAGACGATGTCCTCGTGCGTCGGCAGCACGCCTCCGAGGGCGACGCGGCCGGCCTGCAGGTAGTCGACGACGAGCGCGGCGGCGGTCTGGACGAGCGCGGTCTGCTCCTGCACCAGCGCGATCGCCGCCTCGCGGCCCTGTGCCTCGAGGCGCTCGGCGACCGACGCGCGCAGGCGCGAGACCTCGTCGGAGAGCTCGTCGCTTCGCCCCGGGGCCTCGCCGAGCCAGAACGGGACCGTCGGGTGCCGCCCGGACGCGTCGCGCACGCGCATCACGCCGTTGGTCACCTGCACGATCTGCCACGGATGCGTGCCGAGCAGGAACACGTCCCCCTGCATCGACTCGATCGCGAAGTCCTCGTTGACGGTCCCGATGAACACGTCGCCGGGCTCCATCAGCACGCGGTAGTCGCCCGTCTCGGGGATCGCGCCGCCCGAGGTGAGCGCGGCCAGGCGCGCGCCGCGCCGCGCGCGCAGGCGCCCGTTGACGCGGTCGCGATGCAGGTAGGCCATGCGCCGTCCGCGGCCGGTGTCGATGCCCGCGGAGACGAGCTCGACGACCTCGTCGAACTCCTCGCGGCCGAGCTGCGCGTACGGCGCCGCCGCGCCGAGCAGCGCGAACAGCTCGTCTTCGCCCACCCCCTGCTCGCCGCGTGCGGCGACCTCGGCGACGACCTGCTGGGCGAGCACGTCGAGCGGCTTCTCGGGCGGCTGCAGGGCGTCGAGGCGCCCGCGCCCCACCGCCGCGAGCAGCGCGGCGCATTCGACGAGGCCGTCGCGCGTGGTCGGGAAGATGATCCCGCGCGGGACGCCGTGGCGCTGGTGGTTGGCGCGCCCCACGCGCTGCAGGAACGTGGCGATGCTGCGCGGGGAGTCGAGCTGGCAGACGAGCTCGACCGGCCCCACGTCGATGCCGAGCTCCAGCGACGCGGTCGCGACGAGGGCGCGCAGCTCGCCCGCCCGCAGGCGACTCTCGACGCGCTGGCGGCGCTCGCGCGAGAGCGAGCCGTGGTGCGCGGCGATCGCGTCGGGCCCGAGGCGCTCGCCGAGCTCGTGCGCCACCCGCTCGGACAGCTTGCGCGTATTGACGAACACGAGCGTCGTGCGGTGGCGCGCGACGTGCGCGGCGATGCGGTCGAGGATCTCGCTCATCTGGTCGCTCGACAGCGCGGCCTCGAGCTCGCCGTCGGGCAGCTCCAGCGACAGCTCGAGCTTGCGCGCGTGCCCGCTGTCGACGACGGTCGGCAGCGCGCGAGAGGCCCCCACGAGCAGGCGGCCGGCGCTCTCGACGGGCCTCACGGTCGCCGACAGCCCGACGCGAACGGGCGGGCGCTCGGCGACGGCCTCGAGTCGCTCTAGTGAGAGCGTCAGGTGCGATCCGCGCTTGTCCCGCGCGAGCGCGTGGATCTCGTCGACGATCACCGTCTCGACCGTCCGCAGCGTCTCGCGGGGGCGCTCGGCGCTGAGATAGAGGTAGAAGGACTCGGGCGTCGTCACGAGCAGGTTCGGCGGCCGGCGGACCATCGTCTGGCGCTCGTGCGAGGTCGAGTCTCCCGTGCGCACGGCGACGCTCACCGGAGCGGGATCGAGGCCCAGCTCGACGGCGATCTGCGCGATCTCGGCCAGCGGGGTCTCGAGGTTGGCGTGGATGTCGACGGCGAGCGCCTTCAACGGGCTCAGGTAGACGACCTGCGTGGCGCCCTCGATGCACTCCCCCGCGTCGTGCGCGCGGTACAGCGCGTCGATCGCCGCGAGAAAGCCCGCGAGCGTCTTGCCCGACCCGGTCGGCGCGCAGATGAGGGTGTGCTGCCGCGCGCGGATCGCGGGCCAGCCACCGGCCTGGGCCTCGGTGGGGCCGTCGGGAAAGCGCCGTCGAAACCACGTGCTCACGGCGGGGTGGAAGTCGTGCAGAACCGGCGCGTCGTGCGAGGGCTGGGGAAGCGAGAGCGAGTTGGCGGACACCTCACCGAGACCTTAGCCAAGGTGCGCGGACATAGACTCTTGCTGTACGTGGACAGCGGCGTCCTGCCATATCAGAGCCTGCGCGAGGCGACCGCGAGCGAATGGATCGTCGCGGGCGACTGGCGTATCCCGCGCGAGTCGATCCAGCCGGCGAGCATCGACCTGCGCCTCGGCGAGTACGCGCTGGCGCTGCGCTGCAGCTTCCTGCCCGACAGCTCCTCGACGGTCGATGAGAAGGTCACCGACCTCGCGTTCGAGCGCGTCGACCTTCGCGACGGCGCGACGCTCGAGCGCGACCGGCCGTACCTGGTGCCGCTGATCGAGCAGCTGCGGCTGCCCGCGGAGGTGCGCGCGAAGGCCAATCCGAAGAGCTCGACGGGGCGCCTCGACGTGTTCACGCGCGTGCTCACCGACCGCAGCCACCGCTTCGACGAGATCGCCGCGGGCTACCACGGGATGCTCTACCTCGAGGTCGTCCCGCGCACGTTCGCGATCCGGGTGAAGACAGGACTCGCGCTCAACCAGGTGCGGCTCGTCTGCGGCGACGCGCGGCTCGCGGACGCCGACATCGTCGAGCTGCACCGGCACACGCCGCTGCTGTATCTCGACGAAGAGCCGCTTTCAAGCAACGAGCTCTCGCTGGGCGACGGTCTGTTCCTGTCGCTCGACGTGGCCGAGCGCGAGGACACGGTGGGCTACCGCGCGAAGAAGAACAGCCTCCCGATCGATCTCACGCAGAGCGGCCGGCTGCGCTGGCAGGACTACTGGGAGCCGGTGTATCCCGAGCGCGGTGGGCGGATCGTGCTCGAGCCCGAGGTCTTCTATCTGCTGCTGTCGGCGGAGGGCGTGAGCATCCCGCCGTTCCTCGCCGCGGAGATGCTCGCGTACGACCCGACCGCGGGCGAGCTGCGCACGCATTACGCGGGCTTCTTCGACCCGGGCTTCGGCTACTCGGCAGGCGGCGCGGGGCACGGGAGCAGGGCGGCGCTCGAGGTGCGCGCGCGCGACGTGTCGTTCATGGTCGAGCACCGCCAGCCCGTGTGCAAGCTCGCGTTCGAGCGCATGGCGGGCGAGCCGGAGGTGCTCTACGGCGAGCAGCTCGGCTCCAGCTACCAGGGGCAGCAGACGATGCTCTCCAAGCACTTCGCGCCGCGAGCGGCTGCCGCGGCGTGACGATCGCGTAGCCTGCACCACCGATGCGATCGCCAGCACGCACGTTCCTCGGCGCGATCGCGCCCGCGCTGGTCCTCGCGGGGTGCGCCACCAGCGTGTCGACCTCGGGCTTCAAGGGCGAAGAACACGAAGTCGCGCAGACGATCTCGAACTTCCAGTCCGACACGAGCGCGCAGGACCAGGCGCGCGTCTGCGCCAACGACCTCGCGCACGCGATCGTCGAACGCCTGGACCGGTCGCCGGGGGGGTGCCAGCACGCGATCAAAACACAGCAGCTGGAGATCGACCCGGGGCTCGAAGTGAAGGTCGAATCGGTGCACATCGGCGGGACGTCGGCCGCGCGCACCGCAACGGCGACCGTAAAGAGCACGTTCGAAGGAAAACACCGCTCCTCGACGCTCGAACTCGTCAAGGAAGGCGGCAAGTGGAAGCTCTCGGGCCTGCGGTGAGCGCGGCAGCGCGCTCACTTCAGCGCAGCGCGCGTCCGTACTGGCGTTCGTAGTACGCGCGGTAGCTGCCCGAGCGGATCGGCTCCCACCACCAGGCGTTCTCGCCGTACCACGCGACGGTCTGCGCAAGCCCCTCCTCGAACCGTACGGCGGGGCTCCAGCCGAGCTCGCGCACCTTCGCGGACGAGAGCGAGTAGCGGCGATCGTGGCCGGGGCGGTCGCGCACGTGCTCGATCTGCGAGTCCTGCGCGCCGGTGAGTTCGACGATCCGCCGCACGACCTCGATGTTCGCGACCTCGTCGGGCCCGCCGGCGTTGTAGACCTCGCCGGCGACGCCGTGCTCGAGCACGTGCCCGATCGCGCGCGAGAAGTCGGTGGAGTGGATCCAGTTGCGCACCTGCATGCCGTCGCCGTACACCGGCAGCGCGTCGCCGTGCAGGGCGTTCAGCACCATTAGCGGGATGAGCTTCTCGGGGTACTGGTAGGGGCCGTAGTTGTTCGAGCCGCGGCAGATCGCGACGGGCAGGGCATAGGTGTGGAAGTAGCTCGCGACGAGCAGGTCGGCGGCGGCATTCGTCGCGGAGTAGGGCGACGACGGTCGCAACAGCGATTCCGCGCTGAACGAACCCGAGTC
>DATBCA010000420.1:0-6646 GCA_036270715.1 Solirubrobacteraceae bacterium | reverse complement strand
CTCGGCGTAGCGCTCGGCGGGGCGAAGCTGGGAGTGCAGGACCGCGACCGTGTCGCCGAAGCGCTCGGCAAAGCGCGCGCAGATCTGCGGCGTGAGGGCGATCTCGGGCACGAGCACGATCACGCCGCGGCCGCGCGCGAGCGCGAGCGCGGCGGCGCGCATGTACACCTCGGTCTTGCCCGACCCGGTGACCCCGTGCAGCAGCCGGCGCTCCGCGCGCCCGTCGCGCAGGGCCTCCTCGAGCGAGGCGAGCGCGCCGCGCTGGTCGGGAGTGAGCGCGGGCGCCGGCGAAGCATCCGGGGAGCGCGCCGTGGCCGGGGCGCGCGCGGGCGCGCGGCGTCGCCGCCCGCTGAGACGCCTTCTGGCATCGGGTGGCAACACGAGCGAGAGAGCGCGCGAGGGCGTCGAGCAGTACTCGCGCGCGACCCACTCGGCGAGCGCGACCATCTCCGCGGAGCTGCCGAGCTCGAGCGCGCGCAGCGGCGCGAGCAGCCGGTCCTCGGGCAGCTCGCTGTGATCGGAGATCCCGACGACGACGCCGAGGATCTCGCGGCGCCCGAAGGGGACGACGAGCATGGAGCCCACGCCAACACCGGCGGCGAGCTCCCGCGGCAGGCGATAGTCGAACGGCCCGCGCAGGGAGCGGGCGCTCGTCAGCGGCTCGACGTGCGCGACCTGAGGCACACCGCCGAGGCTAGGTCAGAGCCCGGCGGCAGCTCGCAGCGCCTGCGCCTTGTCGGTGCGCTCCCACGTGAAATCGTGGTCCTCGCGCCCGAAGTGCCCGTACGCGGCGGTCTTCTGGTAGATCGGACGGTGCAGTTTGAGCTCCTCGCGGAACGAGCCCGGGCGCAGGTCGAAGACCTCTTCGACGGCCTTCGCGATCGTCGCGCGCGAGACCCCCTTCTCGGTCCCGAACGTCTCCACCATCACCGACACAGGGTGCGCGACCCCGATCGCGTACGCGACCTGGACCTCGGCGCGGTCGGCGAGCTGCGCGGCGACGATGTTCTTCGCCACCCAGCGCGCCGCGTAGGCGGCCGAGCGATCGACCTTGGAGGGATCCTTGCCCGAGAACGCACCGCCGCCGTGGCGCGCCATGCCGCCATAGGTGTCGACGATGATCTTGCGCCCGGTGAGTCCGCAGTCGCCCATCGGCCCGCCGATCACGAACCGCCCAGTCGGATTGACGAGGAAGTTCTTGACCAGCGCCTTCTCCTCGTAGAGCTCGGCCGGCACGACGGGTCGCAGGACGTGCTCGACGAGGTCCGGCTTGATCAGGCTCTCGCAGTCGATCCCGTCGGCGTGCTGCGTCGAGATCAGCACCTTCACGACCTCCACGGGCCGGCCGTCGCGGTAGCGGACCGTCACCTGCGTCTTGCCGTCGGGCCGCAGGTAGGGCATCACCTCGCCCTTGCGCACCTCGGAGAGGCGCTTGGCGAGCTTGTGCGCGAGCGCGATCGGCAGCGGCATGAGCTCGTCCGTCTCGTTCGAGGCGTAGCCGAACATCATCCCCTGGTCGCCCGCGCCGGCGACGTCGAGCTCGTCTTCGTCGGCGGGGTCGTGTCGCGTCTCGTACGCCGCGTCGACGCCCTGTGCGATGTCCGGCGACTGCTTGTCGATCGCGTTGATGACCGCGCATGTGTCGCAGTCGAAGCCGTACTCCGCGTTGTCGTAGCCGATCCTGCGGACCGTCTCGCGCGCGATTTCCTGTGTGTCGACGTACGTCTTCGTCGTGATCTCGCCCGAGACCACGACCAGCCCCGTGTTGACGAGCGTCTCGCAGGCGACGCGCCCGTACGGATCGTCGGCGAGCACCGCGTCGAGCACGCCGTCGGAGATCTGGTCGGCGATCTTGTCCGGATGGCCCTCGGTCACGGACTCGGACGTGAACAGGAATTCGTTGTCTTGGGGCTCACTCATGGCCGCGGCGCCGGCTCCGCTCTGTCGTTGGGCAAAAGCCGCAAGAGTGTAGTGGCGAGCACACGTGCTCGCCTTAGCGGCGAGCGCGCGAAGAGCCGCCGGCGCCCGCCGCGGCGCGCCTGCCGCCGCTCTGGCGCCGCTCGACGAAGTCGATCACCAGCGGCACGCCCTCCATGCCGTAGCGGCTGCGCAGGCGGTTCTCGAGGAAGTACGCGTAGTCGCGCGTGACGCGTTTGCGTGAGTTGACCTGGATCACGAAGCGCGGCGGCCGCTCGCCGACCTGGGTCGCGTAGAGGAGTTTCAGCCTGTGCCCCGCCGCGCCGCGCGCGGTGCCCACCGGCGGCTGCCGCGCCTGCACCGTCTCGGCCAGGAAGCGGTTGAGCTCCGCGTCGGGATCCGCCCGGCCATGCGGTCGCCGAGCGCGATCGCCTCCACGAGCAGCCGACCGACGTGGCGGCCGGTGAGCGCGCTCGCGGTAAGCACGCGCGGGCGCAGTCGCAGACGCGCGCCGACGCGCGCGCGGATCCGGTCGAGGTCCTCCTCGACGCCCTCGTGCAGGTCCCACTTGTTGAGCACGACCATCGTCGCGCAGCCGGCCTTCATCGCGAGCTCCGCCACGCGCAGGTCCTGCGCGGTGACCCCGTCGACCGCGGAGCACACCACCAGCGCCACGTCGGCGCGTTCGGCCGCGCGGCGCGAGCGAAGCGCGGTGTAGTACTCGATCGAGTCGGCGACCTTCGCCGCCCGCCGGAGCCCGGCGGTGTCGATCAGCACGAGCTCGCGGCCATCGTGGCGCAGCGGCGTGTCGATCGCGTCGCGCGTCGTGCCCGCGCGCTCGGAGACGATCACGCGCTCGCTGCCGAGGAAGCGGTTCACGAGCGACGACTTGCCGACATTGGGCCTGCCGATCACGGCGAGGCGCACCACGTCGGCCCGCCGCTGATCGCCGTCGGCCTGCTCGGAGGAGTCGCGACCGCCGTCGGAGCGCTCGCGAGCGCCGGGCGGCCGCTGCGCGCCGTCCTCGCCCGCGTGCGCGCGCAGCAGCTCGACGATTCTGTCGAGGAGGTCGCCCGAGCCGAGCCCCTGCGCCGCGGACACCGCGACCGGGTCGCCGAGGCCGAGCCGGTGAAACTCGGCCGCCAGCGCGAGCTCCGCGCTGGCGTCGCACTTGTTCGCCGCGACGATCGCCGGAACGCCCGCCCGGCGAAGCTCCTGCGCCATCTCTTCGTCGCCCGGGCGCAGGCCCGCGCGCGCGTCGACGACCAGCACCGCGACCTGTGCTTCGGCGAGACCCGCTCGCGCCTGCTCGCGGACCTGACGCGCGAGCGAGCCGGGATCCGAGAAGTCCACGCCGCCCGTGTCGATCAGCTGGAAGTCCAGCCCGTTCCACTCGCACTCGAGGACGTTGCGGTCGCGCGTCACGCCCGGGCGCTCGTGCACGACGGCCGTGCGCGTGCCCGTCAGGCGGTTTACGAGCGAGGACTTGCCGACGTTCGGATAGCCGATGATCGCGACCTTCACCAGGCCAGTATGACCTCGGCCGGGCCGCCGGCCCGACCGGGCGTTGGGCGAGCGGCGGCGCTTCAGCGGCCCGCTGCGGCGCGCGCGAGCGCGCTGATCTGCGCGATCGCCTGCTGCGCGGTGATCTCGCTCGTGTCGAGCACGACCGCGTCGGCGGCCGGCGCGAGCGGCGAGTGCGCGCGCGTGGAGTCGCGCGCGTCACGGCGCTCCTGCTCCGAGCGCACCCGCGCGGCGTCCGCGCCCGTCTGCAGCGCCCGGCGGTGCGCGCGCTCATGCGCGCTCGCCGTGAGGAACACCTTCAGCTCCGCGTCGGGAGCGACGACGGTGCCTATGTCGCGACCCTCGACGACCCAGTCGCCGCTCGCGACGAGTGCGCGCTGCTTTGCGACGAGCGCCTCGCGCACGCCCGCGTCGGCGGCGACGCGCGAGGCCGCGCTCGAGACCTCGGGCGTGCGGATCGCCTGCGTCACGTCGCAGCCGGCGAGGACGACGCGATCGCCGTCGAGCCGTATGTCCGCTGCGCGCGCGAGCTCCGCCGGCGCCGCGCCCGGCGAGCGCAGGCTGAGCAGGCCGACGCAGCGGTACATGGCGCCGCTATCCAGGTAGGACCAGCCGAGCTCGCGCGCGAGCGCGCGGGCGACCGTCGACTTGCCGGCGCCCGCGGGACCATCGATCGCGATCAGCATCGCGCGCTCACGCGCCCAGGCGACCGAGATCCTCGACGAAGCCGGGGTAGGAGACGGCGGCGGCGTCGATGCCGAGCACTTCGACGCCCTCGTCGGAGGCCAGGCCGGCGACGGCCCCCATCATCGCGAGCCGGTGGTCGCCGTGGGCGTCGATCACGCCTCCGCGCAGGCCGCGCGCCCCGCGCACGGCGAAGCCGTCGTCCGTCGCCTCGATGTCGGCCCCGAGGCCGCGCAGGCCGTCGACCACGCCCGCGATCCTGTCCGACTCCTTCAAGCGCAGCTCGTGTGCGCCGCGCACGACCGTCTCGCCCTCCGCGAAGCAGCCGAGCAGCGCGACGAGCGGCAGCTCATCGATCGCGAGCGGCACCTCGTCGGGTTCGACGACCGTGCCCTCGAGCGCGCCATGGGCGACGTCGAGATCGCTCACGGGCTCCGCTCCCGCGAGCGCGGCGCCCTCCTCCTCGAGGTCGCCGAGCACGATCCCACGCATGCGCCGCACGATGCGCAGGAAACCCGTGCGGGTCCAGTTCACCCCCACGTCGCGCACGAGCAGCCGCGATCGCTCGATCAGCACTCCCGCCGCCACGAGGAACGCGGCGGAGCTCGCGTCGCCCGGCACGCGCACGGTCTCGAGAAGCAGCTCGTCGGTGTTCGGCACTTCCAGCGCGAGCCCCTCCCTGTTCAGGGGCACCCCAGCCGCGACCAGCATGCGCTCGGTGTGATCGCGGCTCTGCGCGGGCTCGCGCACGACCGTCGTGCCGTCGGCCGCGAGCGCCGCCAGCAGCACGCACGACTTCACCTGCGCGCTCGCGACCGCGAGCTCGTAGGAGATCGCGCGCAGGCGCGCGCCGCGAATCTCGAGCGGCGGCAGGCGATCCTCGCGCGCGCGCACCTCCGCCCCCATCAGCCGCAGCGGCTCCGCTATGCGGTCGACGGGGCGGCGGCGGATCGACTCGTCGCCGTCGAGCGTGAACGAGCGCCCGTCCTGCGCGGCGAGCCACCCTGGAAGCAGGCGCAGGAGCGTCCCCGCGTTGCCGACGTCGATCGCGTGATCGGGCACCAAAGCCTCGCGCAGCCCGGTGCCGCGCACGATCACCTCCCCGTTTCGCACCTCGACGAGCGCCCCGAGCGCCCGCACCGCGTCGAGCGTCGAGTTCGTGTCGGCGGCGTGCAGGTAGCCCTGGATCCGCACGGGTTCGGACGCCATCGCGCCGAGCAGCGCCGCGCGGTGCGAGATCGACTTGTCCGGCGGGGCGCGCAGCTCGCCGGCGAGCCCCTCCGAGGGCGCGAAGCGCATTCTCACCGCCGTCGCCGCCCCGCGGCGCGTGCGACCGCACCGCTCACGCGCGCGCCACCGGGAATCCGAGCGCCGCGATCAGCTCCTGCGCTCGCTCCGATGCCTCCTCGCCACCGATCCACAGGGCGATCACGCCCTGGCGGTTGTCCTCGGAGGGCGCGAGCGCCATGTCGTGGATGTTCACGCCCGCGCGGCCGAGCGCGAGCGCGATCTCCGCGATCACGCCGGGGCGGTTCGGCACCGACGCGCGCAGCTCGCGTACCGGACCGCCGAGCAGACCGGCGTCCAGGAGCGCCTCGTGATCGCGGCGCGCGCGCTCGTTCCAGTCGGCGACCGCGTGCGCGTCCCCGGCCGCGAGCGCCGCGCGCACGTCGGCGAGGCGTTCGCTGAACGCGTCGATCGCGACGCTGAGCGCGTCGCGATTGGACAGGTAGATGTCGGTCCAGATCGCGCTGTTGGCTCCGGCCACGCGCGTCGCGTCGCGAAAGCTCGGCCCGACGGCCGGCAGGCGCAGCGGCTGCTCGGAGCCGAGCGCGCCCGATGCCTGCGCGACGAGGATGTTCGCGAGTACGTGCGGCAGCTGCGACACGCAGGCGAGCAGACGGTCGTGCGTGTCGGCGTCGATCGCCGTTGGGTGCGCGCCGATCGCGACCAGCAGCCGGTGCAACCGCTCGTAGAGCACCCCCGCGGTGCTCCCCTGGGCGGGCGTGAGGTACCACGTCGCGCCGTCGAACAGGTCGGCGCGCGCGTGCTCCACGCCCGAGGTCTCGGCGCCAGCGAGCGGGTGCCCGCCGATGAAGCGCTCGTCGGCGCCGGCGTCGACGACCACGCGCTTGGTCGAGCCGACGTCCGTGACCACGCAATCCGGCCCCGCGCCCTCGAGCGCCGCCCGCACGGTGTCCTTGAGCGCGCCGACCGGTGCCGCCACGAACACGACCTCGGCATCGGCGACCGCGTCAGCGACGCCGGAGGCGGCGCTGTCGATCACCCCGAGCTCGAGCGCCCGCTCGCGCACGCGCGCGTCGGGGTCGTAGCCGCGCACGGTCGCGTGCGCCCGTTGCCGGGCGGCGAGGCCGATCGAGCCGCCGATCAGCCCGACCCCGAGGAGGGCGATCCGCATCCGCTCAGCGCACGGCCGTCCGCGCCGCGGCGGCGCCGCGCTCGCGGACCGCCTCCGCCAAGCGCTCGAGCACCGTGACCGTCGTGTCCCAATCGATGCAGC
>DATBCA010000419.1:0-7907 GCA_036270715.1 Solirubrobacteraceae bacterium | reverse complement strand
GTGGCTCGTCGCCGCCACTCCTACGCGCGCGCCGCGCTCGATCAGGTGCACGATCAGCCGCGCACCCGTCCACGTCTTGCCCGAGCCCGGCGGCCCCTGGATGAACAGGCTCGATTCCTCCAGCCGCTCGACGAGTCCCTTCAGCTCCCCGATCTCCGGCGAATCCGCGACGAGCGGGTCGCCTCGCGCCACTCCCGCGACGCGCGGCGTACGGCGGAGCACCAGGTCGCGCAGAACGCGGAACCGATCCGGCCCTTCGATGCCCGTGTCGACGATCACCCGCGCAAGCCTGCGCAGCGCCGCACGCTGTTCGTTCGTGTTGTACGGCCCGCCCGGGATGAGCGCCTGCGGCAGCGGCTCGTCGGCACGACGCTGGTCGCGGCGAACGCGCAAGCTGCCGTGCGCATCGTCGATCTCCACCACGTCGACGCGCTTTCCCGTCGCGGGATCCACGACACCGCCCGGGGAGAGCTTGTGCTCTTGCTCCGGGAAGCGCAGCGTGTGGATGAACGACTTGGCGTCGACGACCGGCGCCGAATCGGGATCGGGCTCGACTCCGCCGATCGACTCCGCGTCGTCGACCAGTTCGTCCGGGGACATTTCCCTGCGCGCGAAGTACGCCCACCACGCCGGCTTCTCCTCGCGGCGGTGGTAGTGCAACAGCTGCGCAGCCAGCCAGCGGCCGCGCTCGTCCTGCGACATCGACGCGAGGTCCTCCGGTAGGCCATCCAACAGGCTCGCCTCCAGGCGAGCCCCCTCCTCCTCAACCTCCTTCGACTCCTCCGAGGGCTCCTTCGGCTCGGGCGCCGCGTGCCACGCGAGCTCGACGCCGAACTCGCGCTGCGCCTCCTCGCGGCGGTCGAGCAGCCAGCGATGCAGCTCGCGCGTCGAGCGACAGTCGACCTCGTTGTATCTCTCGATCGCCTCAAGCAGCGCCTCGTCGCCCGTGTCGAGCCACTTCTCGAAGCGCACGATCGACTCGCCCGCCTCTGTCACGTCCTCCTCGCGCGCGCGCATGTAGAACGACTCGATGTCCTTCAACGAGTAGCTCGGCTTCGACGCACGCAGTGACTGCCTCGTCACCGTCAGCAGGTCCACGAGCACTTTGCCGCGCAGCAGCTCGTCGACCTCCTCCTCGCGGGTCCCGTGCCGGCCCATCAGCTGCTTTAGCGCCGAGGCCTCGTACGAGCCGTAGTGGTAGACGTGCATCTCCGGGTCCGCCGCCCGCGCCGCCATCACGAACTCGACGAGCTCCTCGAACGCCCGCTTCTCCGCCGCGCGGTCGCAGCCCCAGAACGCGCGGAAGACCAGCTCGCCGTCCTCGACGCGGCTCACGCCGTGCAGGTACTCGAGGCCTTCGCCCTCGTAGAAGGGGTCGCCCTCGATGTCGAAGTACAGATCGCCCGGGCGCGGGCGGGGCAGGCGCTCGAAGCCCCCGCCCTCGTCGAGCGGGAGGAGCTCGTAGGTCTGCTCGCGCGTAGTGCGCTCGTGCACCTGCAGGCGCGCCTGATCGCGCAGCGTTTCGAACCTCTTCTCGCCGATACGCCGCGGGCGCTCCGCCGGCCGTGCGAGCGCCAGCTGCGTTCCCGTCGTGATGCCCGACTGGGCCAGGCGGATCGCGCTCGTGCGACCCACGCCCGCGATCAGCGTCGGGTCATCGTCCGCGAGCCAGCGCGCCTCGCAGTGGTCGCGGTAGCGGCAGAGGCTGCAGTGCTCGACGCGCTCCGGGTAGGTGCCCACGAACTCCTCTGCCAGCCGTCGTTGGAAGCGGCGCCGGAGGCGGCGGTAGAACGCGGCGAACTCGTCGATGCGAAGCGAGTGGCGCTCCGTCGTGCCCAGCACCAGGTGCATCTGCTGCGGCGCGGCGCCCTGCACGCGCGCGAGCAGGTCCGAGTACAGGCACAGCTGCACCACGAACTCCGGCTTCGCCCGCCGCGCGAGCTTCGTGTCGGCGACCTCATAGCTCCAGTCGCCGAACGCCGGCGAGGGCTTCTGAGCTCGCTCGAGGAAGTCCGCGTAGCCGCGCCACGGTTCGTCGGCGAGGAGCGCTTGGTAGATCACCTGTGCCCCCGCGCGCATCGCCGCCGTGGTCTGCGCGAGCGCCTGCGCTTCGGTTGCCTCGCCCTTCAGCGGCGAGGGGATCGTCACGACGTCGAGCCCCTGCGCGATCAGCGACTCGAGGTAGCGCCGCTCGTGCTCGTCGCCCTTGCGCGCGACCAGCTCGGTCGAGTCCGTGCGCGTCTGCTCGATGACCTCGCGTCCGGTCGCGACCCGGAAATCCAGCGCCGACAGGTGTTCGCACTCGAAGAACGCGACCAGGTCGGAGGCCGAGAGGCGGAGGTGGCTGTCAGCCAGCTGCACTGCGGGCGGGGCCGAACACCTCAGCCGGAGCGGCGCTTACGCGCCGGCGCCACCGAACGCCATGTCGACGAACCCCTGCGCCATCTCTCCGTACGGCGGCGCGAACGCCTCGATCATGTCGCCCTCGCCGCGCACGAACACGCCGCGCATGTTCGAGAACTCGCGAAAGCCCTCGAGGCCGTGGTGGCGACCCGACCCGCTCTGCCCGCTGCCGCCGAAAGGCAGCGAGGCGAGCGCGCCGTGGACCGCCGCCGAGTTCACGCACGCGCCGCCGGAGGTCGTCCGCCGAAGCACGTCGTTGGCCACGTTCGCGTCCTTCGAGAACACGTAAAGCGCGAGGGGGCGCTCGCCGGCATTCACGAACTGGACCGCCTCGTCGATCGAGTCGTACGCCTTCACCGGCAGCACCGGCCCGAAGATCTCCTCCTGCATCAACCCGAGGTGCTCCGGCGGGTCGATCACGAGCGAGATCGGCAGCTGGCGCGCGTCGGCGTCGGCCTCGCCCGCGTCCTCGAGCGCCCGCACGTCCGCTCCCTGCGCGCGAGCCTCGGCCAGGAGGCGCTCGATCCGTTCGAGGTGGCGCGTCGAGATGATCCCCGTGCAGCTCTCCGAGGTGCAGTAACCAGGCATCGACTCGCGCGCGTACGCCGCCGCGAGATCCGCGAACTCGTCGAGGCGCTCGCGCGGGACGAGGCAGTAGTCGACCGAGATGCACATCTGGCCGTTCTTCAGCGCCTTCGTGCCCAGGATCTGCTTGACCGACTCCGCGTCGACGCTGTCATCGGCGAGGATCGCCGGACACTTGCCGCCGAGCTCCAGCGTCACCGGCACAAGCTGCGCCGCCGCCGCCTTCGCCACCTCGCGCCCGATCGCCGGGCTACCCGTGTAGAGGAGGTGGTCCCAGCGCACGTGCGTGAACGCGCGCGCGAGCTCGATGCCGCCGACGACGACGTCCACGCGGTCGCGGTCGAACGTCGCGTGCACCATCTCGCGCAGCGCCTGCGCGCTTGCGGGCGTGTAGTCGGACGGCTTGATGATCACGCGATTGCCCGCCGCGAGCATCTCGATCAGCGGGCCGACCGAGAGGTCGAAGGGGAAGTTCCACGGCACGATGTTGCCGACGACGCCCTTCGGCTGCGGCTGCACGTACGCGCGCCCCGAGCCGTACAGCGTCGGGTCCGCCGGGCGCTCCTCGGGTCCCATCCACGCCGGCAGCTGTTCGGCCGCGTACACCGCCCGGCCCACCGGGCCGAGCACTTCGATCAGGTCCGCAGCGAGCGCCGGGTGCACGCCGAAGTCGCTGCTCAGCGCCTCCTCGATCTGCGTGCGGTGGCTCATCAGCATCCCCGCGAGCGCGCCGAGCAGCTGCTGGCGCTCCTCCAGCGTCGCGAACGGGTCCGCGAGGAACGCCGCGCGCTGGCGTGCGACCGCCTCCTCGAGCTCCGTGATCGCCGCAGCGTCATCGCCCGCCATCGCGGGCCGGGACTCGGTCGTGGCCATGCTCTCCTCCTGTCGCTCGGTGGGACTCTCAGACTACCCTCCCACGCTGCGTCCGTACCCTCCGGACCCCAGGGTACGGTCGCCCTGTGACAGGCGCCGACGACGACCAGCCGCCCGAGCGCGAGCCTGAGAAACAGAGCGCGCGCGAGCGGCGAGGAGGCGTCAGCTCGCGTCTGCGCGCGGGAGCCGCAGGCGCTGCCAAGGGTTCCGCGGCCGGCGTGCTGCGCGGCTCGGAAGCCGCGGCCCAAACCGGAGCATTGCTCGTCGCACGCAGCGCCCGCGTCACCTACTGGCCCGCGCAGCTCTGCGTCCTCGGCGCGATCCTCCTTCAGATCCGGCTGCCCGAAAAACTGACGGTCGGCCCGGCATGGCTCCTGCCGTCACTGGAGGGTGCGCTGCTGGTCGGTCTCGCCTCCACCACGCCGCGAGGCCGCGCGGACGAGGATCACCCGGTCCGGCGTCGCGTCGCAATCGGCATGATCGCGCTCGTCAACGCCGCGAACGCCGCCTCGCTCTACCTGCTCGCGCACGAGCTCCTGCACCAGCAGATCCGCAAGGTCACCGGTCGCTCCCTGATCCTCGCCGGGATCGCCATCTGGCTCACCAACGTCCTCATCTTCGCCCTCTGGTATTGGCAGGTCGATCGCGGCGGGCCCGCAAATCGCGCGCGCCACCCCGACCCGACCACACCCGAGGGACACCCCGACTTCGTCTTCCCCGAGATGGATGGCGGTCGTCCGTACACACCCCAATCCTGGGCCCCCGGGTTCGTCGACTACCTCGCCCTCGCCGTCACGACCGCGACCGCCTTCGGCCCCGCCGACGCGATGCCGAACTCCCAGCGCGCGAAGGCGTTGATGATCACCCAGGCCATCATCTCGCTCGTCACGCTCGGCCTCATCATTTCTCGCGCGGTCGGGATTCTTCAGTGAGGTGACCGCGATCCAGGACGGCAGCGCCCCCGAGGCCGAATGGCAGGCGGCGCGCCTGCACATGTACCTCGTGCGCACCGACGACGAGCCGCTGGCGCGACCCGAGCCGTTCTAGTCGCTCCTCAGACGCTCCTCAGCGCCATCGCCGGCGCGAGGCGCGCCGCGCGAATCGCCGGATACAGCCCCGCGAGCGCCCCGAGTACGAGCGTGATCGCGACAGCGCCCGCGACCGAGAGCAGCGGGATCGTGACGATCCAGCCCTGGAGCGCCGCGTAGCCCGCCGTCGCCGCCGCGCCGAGCGCGATCCCCGCGGCGCCGCCCAACAACGACAGCAGCACCGACTCGCCGAGGAACTGCGTGCCGATGTGCACTCGCGTCGCGCCGAGCGCGCGGCGCAGGCCGACCTCGGGTCGCCGCTCGAGCACCGAGATCACCATCACGTTCGCGATCCCGACTCCGCCGACAAGCAGCGCAACGGCGCCGAGGCCGAGGAACAGCGCCGTGAGCGCGCTTTCCGAGTCCGCGCGCGCCTGAAGCGCGCTCGACGGGCGGCTTACCTGCGTCTGTTCGGGGTTCTGCGGGTCGGCGGCCGCGGGCAGCAGTTCGGAGGCCTTCGTCACGTGTTCGGGGTTCGCGCGCACGTACAGCGTCGTCGCGTTGCGCGTCGTTTTGAAAAGGCTCTTCGCGACTGGGTAGCCGATCAGCGCCGCGCGGTCGATCTCCGGCGCGAGCGGGAGCGTCGCGAGGACGCCGCCGACGCTGAACCACTGCCCGCCCAGGTACACCTGCACCGGGCGCCCGCCGACGGTCAGCGAGCTCACGCCGAGTCGCTGCGCGGCGACCGCGCCGAGCACCACGATCGGGTAGCGCTCGCTCGCGCTGTCGAGAAAGCGGCCTTTGACGACCTTCCCCTGGAGCGTCGCGAGCAGGCCGAGGTCGGCGGCCTCGACGGTGATGCCCGACGTTTCCGCCGCTTCGATGTACTGCGTGCGGCGCACCGTCGCGGAGCTCACAGTCGACACCGCCGCCGCGCTCTGCACGCTCGACAGGTTGCGCACCGAGCGGTCGGCCGCTTCAGGCAGGCTCGCGTTCGCACCCGTGAACGTCTGGCCCGGCGCGACCGTCAGCAGGTTCGTCCCGAGTTCGTTGAGCTCCGCGACGAGGCCCGCTTTGCTCGATTCGGAGATCCCCAGCACCGCCACCATCGCCGCGATACCGATCGCCACGCCGAGCGCCGACAACGCCGCGCGCAGGCGCCGCGTCCGCAGTCCGACGCTCGCCACGCGCAGCGCGTCCGCCGCCAGCAGCCGGCTTCGCAGAGGCGGCGCCGGCTCGCCGGGCGTGCTCGCGCGCCGGCCGCCTCGCGCGGGCAGCCCCGCCGTGGAGGCGCGCGAGCTCACGACGGACCTGCCGCGCGCAGCTCATCGTGCACCAGCAGGCCGTCGCGCATCTCCAGGCGTCGGTCGATTCGCGCGGCGATCTCGCGGTCGTGCGTGATCACCACCACCGTCGTCCCCTGCGCGTTGAGAGCGCGCAGCAGATCCAGCACCTCGGCGCCCGTCGCTGTGTCGAGGTTGCCCGTCGGCTCGTCCGCGAGCACGATCGCCGGCTCGCTCACCAGCGCACGCGCGATCGCCACGCGCTGGCGCTCGCCGCCCGACATCAGCGCCGAGCGGTGATCCGCGCGATGTCCGAGGCCCACGCGCTCGAGCGCATCGCGCGCCGCGCGTCTTCGCTCGCGCGCGGGAACGCCGGCGTAGAGCAGGCCGTCTGCGACGTTTTCGATCGCCGTGTGCGCCTCGAGCAGGTGGAACTGCTGGAAGACGAAGCCGATCCGCCGCGCGCGCAACGCCGCGAGCGCGCGCTCCGAGGCGCCCGCGACGTCCTCGCCCGCGATTCGCACGACGCCGCTGCTCGCGCGCTCGAGCGTGCCCATGATGTAAAGCAGCGTCGACTTGCCCGAGCCCGACGGCCCGATGATCGCGCAGAACTCGCCCTCGTCGACCGAGAAGCTCACGCCGCGCAGCGCGTGGACGTCGCCCGGGTACTCCTTGGCCACGTCCCGCATCTCGAGGACCCTTGTCGAGATCATCGCGGCACGAGCACCGTCATGCGTTCGTTCAGGCCCGCGCCTTCGACCTCGACGTAACCGTTCGCGAACATGCCCGGCGTCACCGCGATCTCCGTGCGCCGGTTGCCTTCGAGCGCCTGCACCGCGAAGCCGCCGCCGCCCGTCGCCACCAGGGCCGTCGCCGGCACCGCGAGCACATTGCGCCGCACCGCCTTCACCAGTTCCACGCTCACCGGCGCTTTGTCGAGGTGCGGCACCGGGCGGTCGAGCGTGACCTTCACCGAGATCGTCGCGTTTTCGCCGTTGCCCGCGCCCGAGCCGCCGTTGCCTCCGCCGCCTTTTTCGCCGCCGCCTTCGCCGCTCGATTCCGTCGCGACCGTGCCGACTTCGCTGACGTGCCCGTGAACCGTCGTGCCGTCGGGCAGCGCCACCGGCACCGCCTCGCCGACGTGGGCGAGTTCCTGCTGGGTCGCTTTCAGGCTGAGCGTCACGAACTGAGCGTCGCCTGTCGTCGTGAGCACGAGCACCGGCGCTCCTCCGCCGCCCGAGCCAGAGCCTTCTTTTTCTTTTTCTTTTTCTTTTTCTTTCCCTTTTTCGCCCGCGCCTTCTTTGCCGCCGCCCGACTGCGAGCCTTTGCCCGACCCTTCGCCTTCGCCCGATTTGGAAGGCGAGTGCGAGTGCGGGTTGTTTTTCGATTTGCCGGAGCCGGGTTTGCCCGAGCTCGGTTTTTTCGGGCTGGACGGTTTTTTCGAGCCGGCCGGTTTGTTCGATCCCGAGGGACTGGCCGAGCCGGACGGGTTGCCGGAACCCGAGGGGTTGCTCGACCCCGACGGTTTGTTCGAGGCTTCGGATTCGCCGCCGGGCGGGTCCTGGCCGATGACCACGTGCACGTTCGTCACGCGGCGCGCGCCCGGTGCGAAGACGATGCGGCCGAGTTCGACTTCGCCAGTTTCGGTGAGGCCCTCGGCGTGCTGCCACCGCTTAACCGCCGCGGCGGTCGCTTCGCTGAAGTGGTCGTTCACCGATATCGCGCCGTACGGGTC
>DATBCA010000418.1:0-3273 GCA_036270715.1 Solirubrobacteraceae bacterium | reverse complement strand
TGCTCACGCGAGCTCGTGGAAGATCTTGAGGTAGTCGCGCAGGTAGCGCGGCATGAGGAAGTGCGTACGCACGTGCTCCTTCCCGCGACGGCCGAGGAACTTGCCCAGCGCCGGGTCGCGCAGGATGTCCAGCGCGCGTTGCGCGCACTGTTCCGGGCTCGAGACGAGATATCCCGTCACGCCGTCCTCGATCTGCAGCGGGATCCCGCCGACGTCGCCGCCGATGAAGGGTCGCGCCTTCCAGATCGCCTCCGTGACGGTCAGCCCGAAGCCCTCGCGCGTGGACTTCTGCACGACCACGTCAGAGTGCGACTGGAACGCGTTGACCTCGATCGCGCCGACGTTGTTGAAGTTGTTGAGGATGTGGATGTCGGGATCGCCGTCCGCGTGCGCGACCGTCGCGTTGAAGTAGTCCCACCCCTCCGGATCGTCGCTCGCCATCGACCCGACGAGCGCGAGCTGCGTGTCCGGCAGCTCGCGCTTGACGATGCGGTACGCGTCGATCACGCCGAGCGGGTCCTTCCACGGGTCAAAGCGCGAGACCTGGCAGATCATCGGGCGGTCGACGTCGATCCCGAACTGGCCGCACACGAACGCGCCGTCCTCGGGCGAGAGCGCCATGTTCTTCGGCGTCAGCGGGTCGATCGCCGGAGGCACTACGTGGACGCGCCCGCGCATGCCCGCGGGCACGTACTCGCGCATGTGGAACAGCGAAGCGGGATAGTGCTCGATGTGCGGCAGCAGCGTCGCGAGCGTGTCGGGGTTGGGCGTCGAGAGGTCGATGTGGCACCGCCACACCCACCCCTTGGCCTTCTCCGGCACCAGGTCGTACAGCGCCGCCGGCTGCGGGTCGTGGACCAGGCACACGTCCCACCCGCCGGACAGCTCCCGTGCGTTGATCTCGTTGTAGTGGCGCCAGGTCGCCCAGTGCTCCTCGTCGAGGTCGGCCGGCGCGCCCTGAAGGGCGTTGTGCAGCAGCTTCGTCGCGTTGAAGAACTCTTCGCGCCCGTAGATCACCTGCCACTCGCACTCCAGGCCCACGTCGCGCATCAGCGGAACGAGCGTGTACAGGATCTCCGACACGCCGCCGCCGAACGCCGTCGCCGAGATGTGCACCACCCGCTTTCCCTTCAGCGGCTCCGCGAGCTCGGAGATCTCCGCAATCAGGTCGCGGCCGACGATGTGCGTGTAGTCGGCGAGGCTCTTGTGTGCGACCGCGACGGGCTGGAGCACGCGGTCGCACGATACCTAACGCCCTACGCGCACAAACGCGCGGCGCGTCCGCGCGGCGGGGCTATGGTCTAGCGCGTGCTCAACGGCCGGCTCTACCGTGCTGGGTTCGCTCCGTTCGTCGTCGTCCTCGCGATCGCCGCCTTCTCGCTCTCCGCGCGCACGCATCCGCTGTCCTCCGCGCTCGCCCCGGACGCCTTCGACGGCAACCACGCGTTCGCCGAACTGAGCTCGCTCGCCGGCGCCTTCCCGGACCGCAGGCCGGGCTCGCGGGCCGACGATGCGCTCGCCGCGCGCGTCGCCGCGACGCTGCAGGGCCTCGGCGGCCCCGGGAGCGTCGGCTACGGCGTCCGCGAACGTGCCTTCTCCGCGAGGACCGTCGACGGAGTGCGCACGCTGCGCACCGTCATAGCCACGCGGCCCGGCTCCACGAGCGAGACGCCGATCGTGATCGTCGCCCACCGCGACTCGAGCGCCGCCGGGCCGGCGCCCGCCGAGCTGTCCGGGACCGCCGCGCTGCTCGAGCTCGCGCGCGTGTTCGCCGCGCGTGAGACCAAGCGCACGCTGGTCCTCGTCTCGACCAGCGGCGGCAGTGGCGGCAACGCCGGCGCCGCCGACTTCGCCGCCCACTACGCATCCAGCGGCGTGCGCGGGCCGCTCGACGCCGCCGTGGTGCTCGGAGACCTCGCCGGCGCGAGCGCGCACAGCCCGTTCGTCACCGGCTTCTCCGACGGGCTCGGCGCCGCGCCCGTCCGGCTGCAGCGGACGCTCGCCGACGCGATCGCCCGCGAGACTGGCGCCGCCCCCGGCTTTCCGAGCGCGCCCGCTCAGGTCGCGCACCTCGCGTTCCACCTCGCCGTCGGCGAGCAGGCGCCGCTCGATGCCGCGGGCATTCCCGCGCTGCTCGTCCAGCGCAGCGGCGAACGCGCACCTCCCGCGCGCGACCGCGTCAGCGAGGAACGGCTCGCGGGCATGGGGCGCGGGGTGCTCAGCGCCGTCGACGCCCTCGACGGCGGCCCCGACGTGCCGGCCGCGCCGCAGGCCGGCGTCGCTATCCAGGGCATGACGCTGCCGGAGTGGGCGGTGCGGCTGCTCGTCCTCACGCTGCTCCTGCCGCCGCTGTTCACCGCCATCGACGGCTCCGCGCGCGCGCGACGGCGCCGCGCGGGTCGCCGTACGATGCGCCGCGCGACCGTGTGGGCCCTCTCGGCCGCGATCCCCTTCGCCGGCGCCGCGCTCTTCGCCCGGCTACTCGGCGCATCGGGGATCGTCTCCGTGCCCGCCCACCCGCTCGGCGCCGGCGTGCTCGCGCTCGATGGCGCCGCAGTCAGGACGACCTCGGCCGTGCTGCTCGTGCTCGTGCTCGCGTGGCTCGCCTGGCCGGTGCTCGTGCGCAGCGTCACGCTGCGCGTGCGCCCGAACGCCGAGGTCGGAGGGCTCGCGCTCGAGCTCGTCGTGCTCGCGCTCGCCGCCGTCGTCTGGGTCGCAAACCCGTATGCCGCGCTGCTGCTCGTACCGGCCGCTCACCTCCTGCTCGTGCTCGCCGCGCCCGAGCTGCGGCCACGTCCGCCGGCTGCGCTCGCGATCGTCGCGCTCGCGGTCCTGCCCGTCGCGCTGCTCGCCGCGTTCTTCGCGCATCACCTCGCGCTCGGCCCTGGACAAACGGCGTGGATGGCCGTCTCGCTGGTTGCCGGCGGGGTCGTCGGCGTGCCAGCGGCGCTCGTCTGGAGCGCCGCCGCCGGGTGCGCGGTCGCGGGCGTGCTCGTCGCCCTCACGCCGCCGCCGTCGGCATCGCGGGCGAGCGACGACGAGCCGATCGGCATAACCATTCGCGGGCCGCTCACGTACGCGGGTCCCGGATCTCTCTGAGGCACCGAGTCGGCCCTGCGACGATAGGTACGCGATGCCTCGACGCGGATATCACGCGGGGGGCGCTATCCGGCTCATCGACGAGGATGAGCGCCGGACGATCGTGTTGCAACTCGCTCCCGCGCGCCCGCCCGCGCACCGCCGCTCTCGCGGAGGCCTTCGTGTGCGCCGCGG
>DATBCA010000417.1:0-3726 GCA_036270715.1 Solirubrobacteraceae bacterium | reverse complement strand
GCGGCACTTTCTCGATGCGATCGGCGCCGCGCGCACGCGCGAGCTGTTCCTGCTCGGGCGCTACATCGACGCGCACACCGCGCTCTCGTGGGGGCTCGTGAACCGCGTCGCCGCCGAAGACGAGCTCGAGCGCACGGGCCTCGAGGTCGCCGCCGAGCTCGCAGGCAACGCGCCGCTCGCCCAGCGCGGCAACAAGCGCGTGATCGCCGCACTGCTCGCGGCCGAGGGCGAGCTCCCGGACGACGTCGCCGAGGAGCTGGTCGAACTGCGCCGCGCATCGTTCGCCTCCGCGGACATGCGCGAGGGCGTGCGCGCGTTCGCGGAGAAACGCCGCGCGAGCTGGCGCGGCGAGTAGCCGCCCGAGCCTCGCGGGTCGTCCGCCGGGGGACGTAACGTGCGGCGCATGCCGCCCCTGATCACGCGCGAGGAGGCGCTCGCGCTGGGCGAGGTCGAGGACCACGACGAGATCCGCGCGCTCGTCGAGCGCGCGTGGGCGGCGCGCGTGGAGCGCTTCGCGGACTCGACCGACATGTGCTCGCTGGTGAACGCCAAGTCCGGCGGGTGCGCCGAGGACTGCGGCTTCTGCGCGCAGTCTCGCTTCGCGGATGCCGAGACGCCGATGCACGCGATGATGGAGCCCGAGCAGATCCTCGAGCACGCGCGCGCCGCGGAGGCCGCCGGCGCGCATCGCTTCTGCATGGTCACGCAGGGCCAGGGGCTCTCCAAGCGCGACTTCGAGAAGTACCTGCGCGGCGTGCAGCTCGTTGCCGAGCACACGAACCTCAAGCGCTGCGCCTCGATCGGGCACATGTCCGTCGAGCGCGCGCGCGAACTCAGGCAGGCGGGCGTCCAGCGGGTTCACCACAACGTCGAGACCGCGTCCAGTTACTACGGCGAGGTCACGACCACCGTCCGCTACGAGGGTCGCCTGCGGACGATCGCGGCCGTGCGCGAGGCGGGGCTCGAGACGTGCGTCGGCGGGATTCTCAACCTCGGCGAGACGCGCGCGCAGCGCGTCGAGATGGCGTTCGAGCTCGCGGCCGTCGACCCGACGAGCGTTCCGATAAACCTGCTCAACCCGCGGCCCGGCACCAAGTTCGGCGATCGCGAGCTGATCGGCCCGTGGGAGGCGGTGAAGTGGATCGCGATCTTCCGCCTGATCCTCCCCGAAGCGCTCTTCAGGCTGTGCGGCGGTCGCGTCGAGAACCTCGGCGAGCTGCAGGCGCTCGCGGTCCGGGCGGGGCTCAACGGCGTGATGATGGGCAACTTCCTCACGACGCTCGGCGCCGCCCCGGAGGAGGACCGCGCGATGTTCGAGGCGCACGGCCTCAACGTCGCCCGCCAGCCCGACAACGCCGCGAACCCGCGCCCCGACAACCGCTCCGGCTGGCTCGACGGCGAGACGCCCGACGTGCTCGAGGAGTACCTCGCACCCGCGCCCGCCGACACCACCACGAGCCCGCCCGCGCCCGCGGGCACGACGGCCGAGCGATCGCCGGCCGGGCTGAGGATCCGCCTGTGGGATCCGTCGCGCCAGCTTCGCTACCGCGCCAAGCGCTCCGTCCCGCCGCGCCCCGACGGCGCGCCCAACCGCTCGCCGCGGCGCGTCGCGGTGCGATGAGCGAGATCTCCGAGCGCCTCGCGGCACTCGAGCGCGCGGGCCTCGGCCGCCGGATGCGCCTGATCTCGGGGCCTCAGGGCCCGACCGTGCTGCTCGACGGCAGGCCGGTGCTGCTGCTGTGCTCGAACAACTACCTCGGCCTCGCCGATCACCCGCGCGTGCGTGAAGCCGCCGCCGACGCGGCGATGCGCTGGGGCGTCGGCGCCGGTGCGTCGCGCCTGGTCTCCGGCACGATGACGATCCACGGTCGCCTCGAGGAGCGCCTCGCCGCGTTCGAGCGCACGCAGGCGTGCCTGCTGTTCGGCTCGGGATATCTCGCGAACGTCGGCGTGCTCGGCGCGCTCGCGGGCCGCGGCGACGTGATCTTCTCCGACGAGCTGAACCACGCGTCGATCGTCGACGGCTGCCGCCTTTCGCGCGCGGAGGTCGTCGTCTATCGCCACCTCGACGTCGAGCACCTGCACTGGTGCCTGGTGCACAACTCCGGGCGCCGCGACCGCGAGACGCGCCGCGTGATCGTGACCGACTCGGTGTTCTCGATGGACGGCGACGTGGCGCCGCTGCGTGAGATCGTCGAGCTCGCGCAGGCGGCGGACGCGAGGGTGGTCGTCGACGAGGCGCACGCGACGGGGACGCTCGGGCCGGACGGCCGGGGAGCGCTCGCCGAGGAGGGTCTCGAGGGCGAGGTCGACGTGCTCGTGGGAACGCTCGGCAAGGCGCTCGGCTCCTACGGCGCGTACGCGTGCGCCGACGAGGAGATGGTCCGCTACCTCATCAACACGGCGCGGCCCTTCATCTTCTCGACGGCTCCCTCGCCGCCGGCGGCCGCCGGCGCGCTCGCGGCGGTGGAGCTGCTGCTCGAGCGCCCACATCGCGTCGAGCGCCTGCACTGCAACGCGCGCGCGCTGCGCCGGGCGCTCGCGAGCGAGGGATTCGCGGTGGCGGACGGCGAGATGCACATCGTGCCGCTCGTCGTCGGTCCGGCCGACGACGCCGTGCGGCTATGCGCGGAGGCGATCGAGCACGGGGTCTTCGCGCAGGCGATCCGCCCGCCCACCGTGGCCGAGGGCACGTCCCGCCTGCGCCTCGCGGCGATGGCCTCGCACACGGCCTCAGACATGCGCGGCGCGGCCGCCGCGCTCGGCCGCGCCGCGCGCGCGGTCGGCCTGGACCCCGCGAGCATCGGCAGCCCCGAGACGCCTCGCCTCACGCTCGCGGCGAGCGAGGACTACGACGCATTCGACGCCGAGTTCGGCGAGGAGTTCGAGCTCGCGGAGATCGCCGCGTTCGACACGCGCTCATCCTCGCGCGCCGCGCCGAGCGTGTTCGACGGCGAGCTCGAGGCCGCGCCCGCGCCGCCGGCCGTCTTCGACCGCGCGCTCGACGTCGAGATCGGGCGCGCCGGGCGGGCACACGAGCCCGAGCGGCCGGCGCCGTTCGACATCGAGCGCGACGCGGGCAGCGCGCCCGACGCGTGGGCCGCATAGCGACGCGGGCGCACGCTCACGCGCGGGGACTGTTCGTCACCGCGACCGATACCGGCGTCGGCAAGACCGTGCTCAGCGCGGCGCTGCTCGCGGCGATGCGCGCGGCGGGCGAGCAGGTGAGGGCGCACAAGCCCGTCGTCACCGGGCTCGACTCGGCCGCCGGTGGCGGATCGCCGCCACCGGGATCCAGCCCGGAGCCCGCGGACGACGAGCTGGCCGGCTTCCCCAGCCCCCCCTGGCCGGCGGATCACGAGCTGCTCGCGCAGGCCTCGGGCATGACCCCCGACGAGGTCGCGCCGCTGCGCTACGGCGAAGCGGCGTCGCCGAAGCTCGCGGCCGCGCTCGCGGGCGAGCCCATCGACGCGGCCACGCTCCTCGCCAACGCGCGCGCAGGCGGCCCCTCGGCGGCCAGCGAGCGCGCCCCGATCACGATCGTCGAGGGCGTCGGTGGGCTGCTCGTCCCGCTCGTCGAGGAGTTCGACGTTTGCGACCTCGCCGCCGCCCTGCGCCTCCCGGTCCTCATCGCCGCGCGGCCGGGCCTCGGCACGATCAACCACACGCTGCTCACGCTGCGCGCCGCGCGCGCGGCCGGCCTCGACGTGCGCGCGGTGGTGCTCA
>DATBCA010000416.1:0-3323 GCA_036270715.1 Solirubrobacteraceae bacterium | reverse complement strand
GAGCTGATCCCCGCGCCTGAGCGGGAACCGGTCGCGGCCTGACCCGGGCCTACACTCGATCGTCCGATGATCGATGACCTCGTCTCACAGATCGAGACGCGCTTCGGCGAACTCGAGCAGCAGCTCGCGGATCCGGAGGTGATCTCCGACCGCGAACGCTTCCGCGACGCCAGCCGCGCGTACCGCGAGCTCGAGCCGGCCGCCAAGCTGGCGGAGGAATACCGGCGCGTCAGCGACGACGTCGAGGGTGCGCGCGAGCTGCTCGCCGAGGACGGCGACGACCCGGAGCTGCGGGCGCTGCTCGAGTCCTCGCGCGAGCGGGTCGCGGTGCTCGAGGACGAGCTGCGACTGGCGATGGTCGAGCGCGACCCCAACGACGACAAGAGCGTGATCATCGAAGTCCAGGGCGGCGCGGGCGGGGAGGAGGCCAACCTGTGGGCCGGCGACGTGCAGCGCATGCTCGTCAAGTACGCCGAGCGCAACGGCTGGAAGGTCGAGCCGATCGAGTCCGGCGACGGCAAGTACACGTTCGCCGTCAAGGGCGACGGTGCGTACTCGGTGTTCAAGTTCGAGGGCGGCACCCACCGCGTGCAGCGTGTCCCCGAGACCGAGTCGCAGGGGCGCATCCACACTTCGACAGCCACCGTCGCGGTGCTCCCCGAGGCCGAGGAGGTCGACGTGCAGATCGACCCCGGCGACCTGCAGATCGACGTCTACCGCTCCTCGGGACCCGGCGGGCAGTCGGTCAACACGACCGACTCCGCGGTGCGCGTCACCCACAAGCCCTCGGGGATCGTCGTCTCGATGCAGGACGAGAAGTCGCAGCTGCAGAACCGCGAGAAGGCGCTGCGAGTTCTGCGCGCGCGCCTGTACGAGCGCGCGCTCGCCGAGCAGCAAGCCGAGCTCGCCGCCGATCGGCGCTCGCAGGTCGGCACGGGCGACCGCTCCGAGAAGATCCGCACGTACAACTACGGCGAGCGGCGCGTCACCGACCACCGCATCAAGCTCACCGTCCACAACCTCGACCGCGTCCTCGAGGGCGACCTCGAGGAGTTCACCGCGGCGCTGCAGGCCGACGAGAAGCGCCGCCTGCTCGCCGCGCAGGTGGCTGCGTGAGCGTCGCCGCGAAGAGATCCGCGCGCACGCGGCGGGACGCGATCCGCGCCGGCGCCGAGATTCTCGCCGGCGCGGGCTGCGAGACGCCGCGCCTCGATGCCGAGGTGCTGCTCGCGGACGCGCTCGCGACCTCGCGCGAGCGGCTGCTGCTCGACGGAGCGCTCGAGCTCGACGCGCGGGCCACGCGAGCGTTCGACTCCGCTCTGCACCGGCGAGCGGGGGCGCGCGAGCCGGTCGCGTTCATAACCGGGCGGCGAGCCTTCCGGGCGCTCGAGCTTGCGGTCGACGCGCGCGCGCTGATCCCACGCCCGGAGACGGAGCTGCTCGTCGAGATCGGCCTGACGCTTCCGGCGGGCGCGTCCGTGCTCGACGTCGGCACGGGCTGCGGCGCGATCGCGCTCGCGCTCAAGCACGAGCGCCCCGACCTGCGCGTGAGCGCCGCCGAGGTCGATCGCGGCGCGCTTGCGCTCGCGCGCGAGAACGCGCGCGCGCTGCAAATCGAGGTGGCCTTCGTGCACGCGGACCTGCTCGCCGGCGTGCCCGACGGCTTCGACGCGGTGCTCGCGAACCTCCCCTACGTCGCCGAGGGCGAGCGCGAGACGCTTGCGCCCGAGATCCTCGAGCACGAGCCGCCGCGCGCGCTGTTCGCCGGTCCGGACGGCCTGTCGACGATACGCGCGCTGCTCGAGCAGGCGTCCGAGCGGGCGCGCGTCGGGGTGATCGCGCTCGAGGTCGGCGCGGGCCAGGCGGAAGCCGTCGCGGAGCTCGCGCGCGCGCGCGGCTTCGCTGACGTAGAGACCGAGCGCGACCTCGCGGGAATCGAGCGCGCGATCGTCGCGCGGAGGCGCGCGCGTGGCTGAGCCGCTGCAGAGGGGCGACGGCGAGCGCCTGGAGCGCTGCCTGAGCGACGGAGGCGTCGCCGTGTTTCCCACGGACACCGTCTACGGGGTGTGCTGCGATCCGGACAGCGAGGCCGCGGCGCGCAGGCTGTACGCGCTCAAGGGCCGGGCCCCGCGACGCGCGTGCGCGGTCATGTACTTCGCGCTCGACGATGCGCTGCACGCCCTCGAGGAGCTCGGCGGCCTCGAGCGCGGTGCCCTGCAGGCGCTGCTCCCCGGGCCGGTGACCGTTCTCCTGCGCAACCCCGCGCAGCGCTTCTCGGCGGCCTGCAGGACGGATCGCGAGAGCCTCGGCCTGCGCGTTCCGCTCCTGCCGGCGCACCTCGAGGCGCTGGCCGCGGTCGGCCGGCCCGTGATGCAGTCGAGCGCCAACCGCTCGGGCGAGCCCGACGCCCGCTCGCTCGGGGAAGTGCCCGAGAGCCTGCTCGCGGGCGCCGACCTCGTGCTGGACGGCGGCGAGCTGCCGGGTATCCGCTCGACGGTCGTCGACCTGCGCGACTTCGAGGCCGAGCGGCGCTGGCACGTATTGCGCGAGGGGGCCCTCGCGCGCTCCGCGGTCGACGCCGCGCTCGCAGGGCTCGCTTAGCAGGCGCGCCTCGTCCTGATAGCCTCGTGACTGCTGTCGCAACTGGCGCGAGCAGGTGGAATCGACCATCGGGGAGCGGCAGCCGCAACGCCGCGCGCCTGGGCACCGCTGATCGTCGACCCTCTCCAGGAGGTGCCGTGTCCGAGCTGAGTCCCGACTACTTCAACCGCCCGCTCGCCGAGGTCGACCCCGAGATCGCCGACGCCGTGCGCGGCGAGCTCGAGCGCGAGCAGCGAACACTCGAGGCGATCGCATCGGAGAACTTCGTCCCGCGCGCCGTGCTCGAAGCGGCGGGCTCGGTGCTGACGAACAAGTACGCCGAGGGCTACCCGGGCAGGCGCTACTACGGCGGCTGCGAGTGGGTCGACGTCTCCGAGCAGCTCGCGATCGACCGCGCGAAGGCGCTGTTCGGCGCCGAGCACGCGAACGTGCAGGCGCACTCCGGCGCGTCGGCCAACGCCGCGGCCTACCACGCGCTGATGGATCCCGGCGACACGCTCATGGGCCTCGCGCTCGCGCACGGGGGACACCTCACCCACGGTATGAAGGCGACGGCGTCCGCACGGATCTACAACGTCGTGCACTACGAGGTCGACCGCGCGAGCGGTCTCATCGACATGGACGAGGTCGCGCGCATCGCGCGCGACGCGCGCCCCAAGGTGCTGCTCGCCGGGTGGTCGGCGTATCCGCGCATCCTCGATTTCGCGCGCTTCCGCGAGATC
>DATBCA010000415.1:0-3108 GCA_036270715.1 Solirubrobacteraceae bacterium | reverse complement strand
TCTCGGCGAGGCCGGCGCGCGCGCACAGGTCGAGGTGCGTCGCGTGCAGCGCAGCGGGCCGCTCGTGCGCGCGGTTGCCGCGCGCGACGCGGCCGCGACGCGCAGCGCGATCGAAGCGCTGCTCAACCAGCACATCGTGCGCATGCGCGTGAGCGTCGGCGGGCAGCTCCTGTCCGACGTCGGCGGTCCGTACGTGCTCGCTCCCGTGTCCGCGTCGCTGCTGGCCGGGGGTCGGACGATCGGACGCTTCACGCTCTCGATCCAGGACGACGAGGGTTACCTGCGGCTCACGCGGCGGCTCGCCGGCGTGTACGTGCTCATGTACATGGGCCCGACGCTCGTCAAGAACAGCCTTGGCCCCTCCCCCGGCACACCGCCGGAAGACGGCCGCTACGAATACCGCGGGCACACGTACCGCACCGTCACCCTGCACGCCGAAGCCTTCCCCTCCGGGCCGCTGCGGATCGTCGTGCTCGTGCCGATTCCGTATTCATAGGGAAGCCGTCTGCGACCGTCCTGTACGAATGCGCGGCGTGCGCGCGCTGCGGGCATGCGCGGGCCGTGGGCCGCGAGCGGCGGGCGCCTGAGGTCTATGCGGGCGCGGGCGCGCGCCGCTTCTGCTCGAGCGACTGCAGCAGTTGGTCGAACGACGCGCCGAATTTCTCGACGCCCTCGCGCTCGAGCGTTCGCGTGACGTCGTCGTAGTCGACCCCAGCCTCGGCGAGCTCCTCGAACACCCTCGCCGCCTCCGCGAGGCCCTGCTCGAGCCGCGCCTGCGGCTCGCCGTGGTCCTGGTAGGCGACGATCGTCTCCTCGGGCATCGTGTCGACGGTTTCCGCGCCCGCGAGCTCCTCGACGTACATCACGTCCGGGTATGCCGGGTTCTTCGTCGACGTCGACGCCCACAGCACGCGCTGCGGCGTCGCGCCCTTTGAGAGGAGGAAGTCCCAGCGCGGGCCCGCGAAGATCTCGCGGTAGCGCGCGTACGCCCGCCTGGCGTTCGCGATCGCGAGCTTGCCCTTCAGGTGCTCGTGGCCGCCGATCTCGTCGAGCCGGCGGTCGGCCTCGGTGTCGATCCGCGAGACGAAGAAGCTCGCCACCGACGCGACCTTGCGCGGGTCGCCGCCCGCGGCGATCAGCCGCTCGAGCCCACGCAGGTAGGACTCCGCGACCTCTTCGTAGCGGCGCAGCGAGAAGATCAGCGTGATGTTGATCGAGCGCCCCGCTGCGATCACGTCCTCGATCGCCGCGAGCCCAGGCTTCGTCGCGGGGATCTTCACCAACAGGTTCGGCCGGTCGACCTCCTCGTGCAGCCGCATCGCCTGCTCGAAAGTCGCGAGCGTGTCGTAGGCGAGGCCCGCTTCGACCTCGAGCGAAACGTAGCCGTCGCCGTGAGCGGTGCGCTCGAAGACGTCAGCGAACACGTCGCACGCCTCGCGGATGTCCCGCTGGGCGAGCGCCCAGAAGACCTCGCGCACCTCGAGCTTGGGGTCGAGCTCCTGCAGCTGCTCCTCGTACGCCGTGCCGGATGCCATCGCCTTCTCGAAGATCGTCGGGTTCGACGTCGCGCCGACGACCGCGGACATGTCGATCAGCTCGCGCAGGTGCCCGCCGCGGATCGATTCGCGCGAGAGGTAATCGATCCACACGCTCTGGCCGAGCGCCGACAGGCGCTCGAGCGGAGACAGGGTGTTCGAATCAGACATCGTGGTCTCCCTTCCTCAGCTTGAGACCGCGCTCGGCACGTCGAGCAGCGCCCGTGCCCGCGCGAGGATGTTCTCGGTGCTGAAACCGAGCTTTTCGAGCACTGTCGCCCCGGGCGCCGAGGCGCCGAAGCGATCCAGCCCCAGCACGTCGCCGGAAGACCCCACCCAGCGCCACCAGCTCATGCTTGCACCGGGCTCGACCGCGAGCCGCGCGGTGCACGCCGCCGGCAGCACGTGCTCGCGGTAATCGTCGGGCTGTGCTTCGAACAGCTCCATGCACGGCATCGAGACCACGCGCACGCTGGGTCCCTCCTCCGCGAGCGCCCGCCCCGCTGCGAGCGTCGGCCCGACCTCGGCGCCCGTGGAGATGAGGATCAGCTCGGGCACGCGCCCGCCGGGCGCGTCCCACAGCACATACGCGCCACGCTCTGCCTCCTCGGCGGGGGCGAGCTCTGAGCGGTCGAGCACGGGGATCGTCTGGCGCGAGAGCAGCAGCGCGACCGGGCCGTCCTCGCGCTCGAGCGCGAGCCGCCACGCGACTGCCGTCTCGTTCGCGTCGGCCGGCCGGATAACCCACAGGTTCGGGATCACTCGCAGCGCCGCGTAGTGCTCGACCGGCTGATGCGTCGGGCCGTCCTCGCCGAGGCCCACCGAGTCGTGCGTCCACACCCACACGACCGGCAGCCCCATCAGGGCCGACAGGCGCACGCTCGGGCGCATGTAGTCGGAGAAGATGAGGAACGTGGCGCCGTAGGGCTTGACGATCCCACCGTGCGCCGCGGCGCCGTTGACGATCGCGCCCATCGCGTGCTCGCGGATGCCGAACGCGACGTTGCGCCCCGCGTGCACCCGCGAGAACTGCCCAGCGCCCGGGAACACCGTCTTCGTCGACTCGACCAGGTCCGCCGCCCCGCCGATCATCGCCGGCGTGAAGTGCGCGAACGCCGCCATCGCGCGTTCACCCGCCGACCGCGTCGCGATCTTCTCCGCAGCCGCGAACGTCGGCAGCGCCTCGCGCCAGCCGTCGCGAAGCCTCCCTGCCCACGCGCGGTCCCATTCGCGTGCGAGCTCCGGGTGCGCCTCGCGCCACGGCACCACCCGCTCGCGCTCCCACCGCTCCTGTAGCTCTGCGCCCCTCTCGCGCAGCGACATGTGGTCGTACACGCGCTCGTCGACCCAGAAGTCGCGATCGGGATCGAAACCCATCACCTCCTTGGTCGCCCTCACCTCGTCCTCGCCCAGGGCCGAGCCGTGCGACTTCGCGGTGTCGACCGCGTGCGGCGCCGGGTATGCGATGTGCGAGCGGATCTGGATGAACGAGGGGCGCTCGGCCTCCCCACGCCCGTTCTCGATCGCCTGCTCCAGCGCCTCGAGGTCCTCGGAGTCGGCGACGCTCTGCACG
>DATBCA010000414.1:0-3730 GCA_036270715.1 Solirubrobacteraceae bacterium | reverse complement strand
CATCGAGGCCGTGGATGCCGCGGGACGCGCCACGGCCCTGAGCGCTGGGACCAGTCACGTCCAATTCCGCGTCCGTTAGAGCGCGGCCGCGTGCCACCGAGCTCGCCCGCGCGCGGTGTGCACGGGCTCGCGTCGCCCTCGCCGCGCTCGCCGCGGCCGCCGCCCTCGCCGGCTGCGGCCTCGGCCCCGGGCGCGCGCCCGGTGGCGTGCAGCTGCTCGTCACGCGCGACTTCGGCGCGCGCGTGCTCGGCTCGTGGGCCGCGCCGTCCGCCCGCGGCGAAGAGACCGTCATGAGCCTGCTCGAGCGCAACGCGCAGGTCAGCACGCGCTACAGCGGCGGCTTCGTGCAGAGCATCGACGGCGTCTCCGCCGGGCACGAACGCGCGCAGCCTGTCGACTGGTTCTATTACGTCAACGGCATCGAGGCGCCGCTCGGCGCCGCCGAGACGAAGGTGCGCCAGGGCGACCACGTCTGGTGGGACCGCCACGACTGGAGCCAGACCGACCACATCCCCGCCGTCGTCGGCTCGTTCCCCGAGCCGTTCACCAACGGGATCGCAGGCGAGCGCCTGCCCACGCGCGTGCAGTGCTCCGCCGTCGGCGCGCCCGCGTGCAAGGCCGTCGTCGCCGCGCTGCGCTCCGCCGGCGTCCCCGCCGCCGTCGCCGCGATCGGCGGCGGCGGACCGCACACTCTCAACGTGCTCGTCGCGCCATGGCAGCTCATCTCCGGCGACCTCGCCGCGCACGCCATCGCGAGCGGGCCCGCAGCGAGCGGCGTCTACGCCACGTTCTCACGCGACGGCCGCACGCTCTCGCTGCTCGACCAGGACGGCGCGCGCCGCAGCTCGCTCACGGGGTCCGCGGGCCTCGTCGCGGCGACGCGCGTGAGCGAAGAAGCTCCCACGTGGGTCGTCACCGGGACCGATCAAGCCGGACTCGCGCTCGCCGCCGGTGCCTTCAATGCGAGCACCCTCGCCGGTCGCTTCGCCCTCGCCGTCTCGAGCGCCGGCACGCAAGCGCTCCCGCTGGTCGGCCAATGACCCAGCTCGGCGCCACGATCCCCTTCTACCGCCGCCTCGCCAGCCCGCTGCACGCTGCGCGCGCGAGCGTCGCCGCCGCCTGGGCGCTCGCGCTGCTCGTCGCCACGCTCGTCTGCGACTCACCGCTCGTGCTGGTCGCGCTCCTCTTCGGGGTGCTCGGCGCCGCAGTCGGCGCGCGCGTTCCGCGGCCGCTGATGCGCGCGCTGCGCGGTGCGGCGATCGTGTGCCTGCCCATCGTCGCCGTCAACGTTCTCGTCAGCCGCGGCGGGCTCACCGTGTTCGCGCGCCTCGGCGACCTCGGGCCCTTCGGCCAGGGCGACCTCACCGTCGAGGCGCTCGCGTACGGCGGGCTCATCGCGCTCAAGCTCACGCTCGTCATCCTCATCGTCGCCCTTGCCAGTCTCGCCGTCGACCCCGACGAGCTCCTGCGCGCCTTCCGTCGGCTCTCCTTCCGCTCCGCGCTCACCGCGTCCATCGCCATGCGCATGCTGCCGCTCCTCGCCGCCGACGCGCAGCGGCTCGCCGAGGCGCAGCGCACGCGACCGGACGCGCCCGCCGGGCGCGCGCGCGGTCGGCTCGCGATCCTCGCCGCCGTCGTCGGCGGTTCGCTCGATCGCGCGATGGACGTCGCCGCGACCCTCGAGGTGCGCGGCTTCGCCTGCCCGACGAGCTCGCCGCGCGGGCCGCGCGTCCGGCGCGCCGCCTCCCGGCACGACATCGCGTTCGCCGCGTCCGCCGTCGTCATCGCCGCCCTCGCCATCGCCGGCCGCGTCGCCGGCCGCGCGAGCTTCACCGCGTATCCCACCATCCACATGCCGCTCGCCGCTCTCACGCTCCTGCTCGCCGCCGCGCTCGTCGCCGCGATGCTGTTGCCCTTCGCCGCGCGCAGGGGGATCGAGCCGTGAGCGATCCGATCCTCTGTTTCGAGCGCGTCACCTACAGCTATCCCGGCGCTCGCGCCGCCGCCCTGCGCGACGTCACGCTCGAGCTGCGCGCCGGCGAGTTCTGCGTGCTCGCAGGCCTCTCCGGCGGCGGCAAGTCGACCCTGCTTCGCGCTGCCTGCGGGCTCGTCCCGCACTTCCACGGCGGGCACTTCGCCGGGCGAGTCGTCGTCGCCGGCCTCGACACTCGCCAGCACGGACCCGCGCGCGTGGGCGCGTTCGCCGGAGCCCTCTTTCAGGATCCCGAGACGCAGCTCGTGTCCGCGTCCGTCCGCGCCGAGCTCTCGCTCGCGCTCGAGAGCCGCGGCGCGGGTGCCGTCGCCGTCGCGCGCGGCGTCGAGGAGGTCGCGCTCGCGCTCGGCATCGACGCGCTGCTCGACCGTCCCACACAGGAGCTCTCCGGTGGCGAGCAGCAGCGCGTCGCGCTTGCCGCCGCGCTCGCCGGACGGCCGCGCGTCGTGCTGCTCGACGAGCCCACTTCGCAGCTCGATCCCGTCGCCGGCGACGAGCTCATCGGGCTACTCCGGCGCCTGAACCAGGAGTGGGAGACCACCGTGCTCCTCTGCGAGCACCGGCTCGAGCGCTGTCTCGCCGCCGCCGACCGCGTCATCGCGCTCGACCGCGGGCGTGTCGCCTGCGACGGCGATCCCCGCGCGTTCCTACGCTGGGCCGCGCAAAGCGCGCCCGCGTTGCAGACGCCCGGCGCACGGCTGTTCTCGCTCGCCGGGTTGCCCGAGCCGCCCGTCTCCGTAAAGGAGGCCCGCACCAGCCTGCGCACGCGTGGACTGCTGCCGGAGACGGACGGCGCGAGTGCGGACGGCGCGAGTGCGGACGGCGGGAGTGCGGACGGCGGGAGTGCGGACGGCGGGAGTGTTAACGCGATCGACGTGCTGCGCGCGCGCGCGCGTAACGACGGACGGTCCCGCCTAGGACGCTTGAGGCGCGCGAGGGGCGGGCAGCAGCGCTCGCTCGCGCTCTCGATGCGCGGCGTGTGGCACGAGCTGCGGTCGGGGCGTGCGGTGCTTCGGGGGATCGACCTCGAGATCGCAGCCGGCGAGAGCGTCGCGCTCATGGGTCGCAACGGCGCGGGCAAGTCGACGCTTCTGCGTCACGCCGCGGGCCTGCTCGAGCCGACGCGCGGACGCATCGAGCGCGGCGGGAGGGTCGCGCTGCTCCTGCAGAACCCCGGCGACTACCTCATCCACGAGCGCGTGAGCGAGGAGGCGCCAGCGCACGTGCTGCGAGCGGCCGGGCTCGAGTCGCTGTCGGCCCGGCACCCGCGAGACCTCTCCGGCGGGGAGCGCCAGCGGCTCGCCCTCGCGATCGTCGGCGGGTCGGAGGCGCCGGCCCTGCTCGCGCTCGACGAGCCGACGCGCGGCATGGACCGCGAGGCCAAGGCCGCGCTGGCGGCGGAGCTGCGTGGACGCGCCTTGGCGGGATATGCGGTGATCGTCGCGACGCACGACCCCGAGTTCGCCGCCGCGTGTGCGCGCCGCGCGATCCTGCTCGCGGACGGGCGCGTGATCGCTGACGGCGCCGCGAGTGAGCTGCTCGCGGGCGGGTGGTACTTCGCGACGGAGACCGCGCGGATCCTTGGCGGCGCAGGCGGCGCGGTGCTTCCCGAAGAGGGCGCCGAGCTGCTGGCCGCGCAAACACTCGCGCGGGTGGGCGCCGAGGCGCCGGAGCGAACGGCCGAGGTTGCGAGATGAGCTGGCCGCTCGCCGCCTTCTCGATCGTCGCGCTCGTGCT
>DATBCA010000413.1:0-2556 GCA_036270715.1 Solirubrobacteraceae bacterium | reverse complement strand
GGGCGCAACGCCGCGATGGCGGTCCTCGACGCGACGCGTCGCTAGCCGGTGCGCGTGGAGGCCGATCGCAAGAGGCCTGTCAGCGTGCGCACCGGCTCATCGCTCGGCAGGCGCTTGACCCACTCGGCGATCGCCGCCGTGGCGTCCTCGTCGAACAGCTCGCGCGCGAGCGCGCGGTACTTCGGCTCGACGTCCTCCCAAGCGAGCGCGCCGCGCGGCTCACCGGCGGGCTGCTCCACGCGCACCTGCCCCTCGCCCTCCGGCGAGCGCCAGGCGAGGAGCGCGCCGGCGGACGGAACGTCCCCGGACGACTCGAGCGCGATGCGCGCGATCAGCGCCTTCACATCGGGATCGCCGATCCGCTCGTAGCTCGCCCAGCTGACCGCGCCGTCGAGCAGCGCGACCGCGGTGAGGAAGTAGGCGCTGAACTGCGCGTCGACGACGTTCTGCGGCGCGCGCTTGTTCGCGTCCTCGCCGCCCACGATCGTGTACGCCTCCGGCGAGATTCGCAACGAGATCTCCACGCCGGCAGGAAGCCCGCCCCGGACTCGCTCGCGCGCGGCGAACGCCGCGTCTATCGCGCCGTGTGCGAGACGGCACGCCGGGTACGGCTTGATTCCCGTCTCGGCGAGCAGCCATCGCTCGCCGAGCGCGTCCGTGAGAGCCTCCGGACGTGGAGCATCGGTATAGCTGTGCAGGACGCCGGAGCGTCCCTCGAGCGCGTGCGCGGCGCCGCGCACACCAGCGCGAGCAAGCTCGACCGCGAGCAGCGCGTTGCTCGCGGCGAGTCCAGCGTGAAGGCGCTTGTTCCAGCTTCCCGACTCGAGGTACTCCATCGAGCCGCACGCCATCGAGCCCGCAAGGCCGAATGCCGAGGCGAGTTCGTCCTCGTCCATACGCAGCAGGTGCGCGCCCGCGGCGACCGCCCCGAACAGTCCGCCGACCGCCGTGGGATGAAAGCCGCGCGCGTAGGCGCCGGGCCCCAGCGCAAGACCGACGCGACATGCGACCTCGTAGCCTGCGGCCGCCGCTGCCAGGAGCGCCGTGCCGTCCCGATCGTCGCGCTCGGCCAGCGCGAGCGCCGCGGGAAGCACCGCTGCGCCGGCGTGCACGAGGCTGGGGAGATTCGTGTCGTCGAAATCGAGACTGTGCGCGAACGTCCCGTTGAGCAGCGCCGCGTCGCGGCAGGAGAGTCCGTCGCGCGCGCCGATCACCGTCGCCGGCCCCTGGGCAGGGCCCGCCGCGATGACCCCGCGAACGAACGCCGGCGAGGACTCGGCGTGGACGCGACCGGCCGCGGCCACCCCGATGAAGTCGAGCACGCATTGCGCGAGTCGCCGCGACGCGCGCTCCGGCAGCCTCGCCAGCTCGAACCGCGAGACGAACTGCGCGAGCGCGATCGTGGCCTGAGCGTTCTCGCTCGTGACGGGGTCGAGCGTGCTGATCGGCGCACCGTACCGCGTGCGGGTTCGCCGCGAACGCGAATCGGGCGCGTCGGCGCGCTGCTAACGTCGCCGCGCGTGCCCGGCTCCGACTCGTTCGCGATCATCGACGTGTTCACCGACACGCCGCTGCAGGGAAATCAGCTCGGGGTGTTCCCGCATGCGGATGCCATCCCTGCAGAGCGGATGCAGCCGATCGCGCTCGAGCTCGGATTCTCCGAGACGGTGTTCGTACTTCCGGCGCGCAACGGCGGCGATGCGCGCCTACGGATCTTCACGCCGACCAACGAGCTCCCGTTCGCCGGGCACCCGGTGCTCGGGAGCGCCTTCCTCGTCGGCGAGGAACGGGAGGCAGAGGAGCTCGCGCTGGAGACAGGGGCCGGCGTCGTCTCGGTCGCGCTGCGTCGCGAGAACGCCCGCGTGGCGTTCGGGACGATGGCTCAACCGCTGCCAAGCTGGGAGCTCTACGAGCACGCGGACGAGATCCTTCGCGCGCTCGGAATCGAGCGATCGGGGCTGCCAATCGAGGAATACCGCAATGGCCCGCACTTCGTGTACGTCGAGCTGCCCGACGCCGCGGCGGTTGCCTCGCTCGAACCGGATCAGCGCGCGCTCGCGCGGCTGCGCGTCGGTATCTACTGCTTCGCCGTCGACGGCACCACCGTGAAGTCGCGCATGTTCGCGCCGGGGATGGGCGTCGCCGAGGATCCGGCGACCGGATCGGCAGCGGGGTCGCTCGCCGTGCATCTCGCCCTGCATCGCCGGATCGAGTTCGGAACGCGAATCGAGATCCATCAGGGCGCGGAGATCGGGCGTCCGTCCGTCCTGTACGCCTGTGCTCAGGGGTCGAGCGACGAACTCGAGCGTGTCGAGGTCGGCGGCGGCGCGGTAATCGTCGCGCGCGGCGAGTTCCTCGCGGGCACGCGCTGAACGCGCGCCGGGGACCGCGCACGCTCAGCTGAGCAGCTCGGAGTCGTGCTCCTCGAAGATCGCGGCGAAGTCGTCGCGATCGCCCTTGTGGAGCGCCTCGATCAGCCGGTGGATTCGCGGGGTCATAACCAGCAGGTAGCGGGCGGGAGCGGGGGAGGTGTTCCAGTACGAGTGCGGCGTTCCG
>DATBCA010000412.1:0-7068 GCA_036270715.1 Solirubrobacteraceae bacterium | reverse complement strand
GCGCCCCCGTCGATAGCGCCTCATCGACCGCCAGCGCGAGTGCCATCCCAGCGGCGAGCGAAGCCGGCGGAAGACGCCTGTTCGACTGGCCCGAGTTCGGCCTCGACTCGGCCCGCAGCGACGTCAGCGAGCTCGCGACGGGGATCTCGGCGGCCAACGTCGCGCACCTGCGGCGGGCGAGCGTCGCGCTGCCCGGCACGGTCGACTCGTCCCCGATCTATCTGCACGGCGTAAGCGTCGCCGGCTCGGCCCACAACGTGTTCGTCGTCACGACCACCTACGGCAGGACGCTCGCGATCGACGCCGACTCGGCGCGGATCCTGTGGACGTTCACCCCCGCCCACTACTCCAGCTGGGCCGCCAGTGCGCAGATCACAAACACGAGCCCGATCGCCGATTCGAGCCGTCGCTTCGTCTTCGCCGCATCGCCCGACGGCCTCATCCACAAGCTCTCGCTGTCCGACGGCCGCGAGGACGGGTCGGGGTCCTGGCCGGTTTCGGTGACGCGCGATGCGACGCGCGAGAAGCTCGGGGCGGCGCTCAACATCGCCGGCGCCTACGTGATCGCAGCGACCGGCGGCTACAACGGCGACGCGCCGCCCTACCAGGGACACGTAGTGCTCCTCGACCGCGCGAGCGGACGCATCCGAGCGGTCTTCAACTCGCTGTGCGCCGACCGCCGCGCGTTGATCGTTCCGAGCTCGTGCCACTCGAGCGACTCGGCGGTGTGGGCACGTGCCGGCGCGGTGGTCGAGCCCGGCGGCGCGCGCGTGCTCGTCTCGACCGGGAACGGACCCTGGAACGGCACGACCAACTTCGGCGACAGCGTCATCGAGTTGAGCCTGCCCGGTCTCTCCGAGCGCCAGGCGTTCACGCCCGTCAACCAGGAAACGCTGAACCGGACGGACACCGACCTCGGCTCGAGCGCGCCGGTGCTGCTCGGATCCAACCGCATCGCGATCGCAGGCAAGGACGGTGTCCTGCGCGTGCTCGCGCTCTCGCGCCTGGACGGGCACCCGGCCGGCTCGCGCGAGCGGCTCGGCGGCGAAGTCCAGCGCCTTCAGCTCCCCGGCGGCGCAGAACTCTTCTCGGCGCCGGCGGTGTGGCGCCACGGCTCGCACACGACGATGTTCATCGCCGACTCGAGCGGTACCGCGGCGTACGTGCTCGGGGGCGGGCGCCTGTACCGCGTATGGAGCAACGCCAACGCGGGCACGAGCCCCGTGATGGCCGGCGGCCTGTTGTACGTGTACGACCCGAGCGAAGGCGGGATCGACGTGTACCGGCCGGCCTCGCCGCATCCGCTCGCGCGCCTCCCCGGCGGCTCGGGTCACTGGAACAGCCCGATCGTCGTCGACGGGCACATCGCCGAGCCCGAGGGCAACGCCAACGACCACGCGCTCAGCGGGCGCATGCTGATCTTCTCAGCCGGCTGAGCGTCGAACCGAAGCGGCGGTTTGCCGGCGCGGGAACTCCGCGACCCGGTCCCCTGGCTCGTGGGCGTCGATCGCCGATCGGCCCCTCTTGGAGGCGGCGACTCTGTTACAGGCGCGCGCTAGCCTCACAGGGTCATGGAGGAGTCACTAGCCGGTCAGCTGCTCCTCGCCGCGCCGAACCTCGCGGATCCCAACTTCGCCCGCACAGTCGTGCTGATCGGAGTGCACTCGAGCGACGGTGCGATGGGGCTCGTGCTCAATCGTCCCTCCGAGCTGACCGTCGCCGACACCGTCCCCGAGCTCGGCGGCGCGGTCGCGGGCGGCGAGGCGCTGTACCTCGGTGGGCCGGTGCAGCGCAGCGCGATCGTGTGCCTGGCCGAGTTCCTCGATCCCACTCCCGCCGGTCTGCTCGTGCTCGGGCGGATCGGCTTCCCCGCGCGCGATGCAGATCTAGGGGCTCTAGGCGACGCCACCGCGCGCACGCGCGCGTTCGCGGGCTTCGCCGGCTGGGGCGAGGGTCAGCTCGAGGCGGAGGTGGAGAACGGCGACTGGATAGCGCAGGCGGCGCTCGCCGAGGACGTCTTCACCGACGAGCCGACGGAGCTCTGGGGCCGCGTGCTCGCGCGCAAGGGCAGAAGCTTTGCGCTGCTCGCGCGCATGCCGATCGATCCCAGCGTGAACTGACTCGGGTGGTGCTCGCGGGTCGCGCTCGCGAGGCGCCGCGCGCTCCTATCCCCGCTCACGCTCGCCCGCGTCGTCGCGTTCGGGCGCGAGGCCCAGCGCGCCTCGCAGCGCAGCGGCGCTAGTCCCGTGGACGCGCAGCGTCTTGGTGCGCGCGTGCGCGCCGCTGACGATCTCCACCCGGGTGACGCCGATCCGCGCGCGCGACGCGATCAGGCGGCGTAGCGCCTCGTTCGCGCGGCCCTCATGCGCGGGCGCGCTCACGCGCGCGAGGATCGTGCCCTCGCGCTCGCCGCTGATCTCGTCGCTGCTCGCACGCGCGGTCAGACGCACCGTGATCTCGACGGCGTCCATCCGCGCGATCATCCACGCGCGCGCGGATCGAACGCCGCGTCGCGCAGCGGCGAGCGGGCGACGCGTGCGCGAGGATGCAACGAACGCCAAGGCGAGGAGGTAGGAAACATGCAAAGGCTCAAGGTCGACTCCGCGGAGGTCCTCGCGCCGACGTACGCCGCGCGAAGTTTCTCGCACGAGATCCCCAAGTACCGCCTGCCGCACGACGGCATGAGCGCGGAAGCCGCCTACCTGCTGCTGCGCGACGAGCTGAACCTCGACGGCAACCCCGCGCTGAACCTCGCCTCGTTCGTCACCAGCTGGATGGAGCCGACGGCCGAGAGGCTCGCCACGGAGACGCTCGGCAAGAACCTCATCGACCAGGACGAGTATCCGCAGACGGCCAAGATCCACGAGCGCGTGACCTCGATCATCGGGCGCCTGTTCCACGCGCCCGCCGGCGAGCGACCCACCGGCACCGCGACGATCGGCTCGTCGGAGGCGATCATGCTCGCGATGCTCGCGCACAAGCGCTCATGGCAGATCCGCCGCCGCGAGCAGGGCGCGTCCGTCGAGCGACCGAACGTCGTGATGGGCGCCGACGTGCACACCTGCTGGGAGAAGTTCGCCCGCTACTTCGAGGTCGAGGCGCGCACGGTACCGATGGAGGAGGGCCGCTACACGATCGGGGCTCGCGAGATCGAAGATGTGATCGACGAGAACACGATCGCCGTCGCGGGACTCCTCGGAACGACGTTCACCGGCCAGATGGATGACCTGGCGTCGATCGACGCGCTCCTTGTGCGGCTCGCATCCGAGCGCGGCCTGCACGTGCCGCTGCATATCGATGCCGCCAGCGGCGGCTTCGTGATCCCCTTCTCGGAGCCGGAGCTCCTGTGGGACTTCCGCCTCGCGAGCGTGCGCTCGATCAACGTCTCGAACCACAAGTTCGGCCTTGTCTATCCGGGGATGGGCACGATCGTGTTCCGCGACGAGAGCGACCTGCCCGACGAGCTCGTGTTCCACATCAACTACCTCGGCGGCGACATGCCCAACTACTCGCTGAACTTCTCGCGGCCGTCGAACTCCGTGGTGCTCCAGTACTACAACTTCCTGCGGCTTGGACGCGAGGGCTACGAGGCGCTCGTGCGCAGCGTGCTCGCGAATGCTCGCGCGCTCGCCGAGCGGCTCGCGTCGCTCGAGGAGCTCGAGCTGATCAACGACGGCTCGCGCTTTCCGATCGTCGCGCTGCGCGCGCGCGAACCCGCGGGCGTCGACCTCGTGCAGGTCTCCCACCGCCTGCGCGAGCGTGGATGGATCGTTCCCGCGTACACGCTTCCGGCCAACGCCGAGCACGTCACGGTGCTGCGCATGGTCCTCAAGGAGGACTTCTCCCGGGACATGGTCGACATGCTCTCGCACGACGTCCGCGCGGCGGTTGCCGAGGTGCGCGCGCCGACGCCACCGGCCGCGCGCCCGAAACGGCGACCGGTGTACTAGGTGTAGTTCCTGCCCGCCGCGCCTAGTCGAGGGCGCGCGTGCGCCGCCTGACGAGCAGCACGGCTCCCACGATCACGATGATGCCGATCAGGATCCCGCCTGCGATGTAGCGGAGTTTGTGGTGGACCGGCGCTTTTTTGGCGATTTTCGTGGCCTGCCCTTTGCTCAGCACGCTGAACGGCACGTGGCTTGCGCTCAGTTCCGATTCGACGCGCGGCGACTCGTGTTTGGGGTAGTTCGCGAGCACGTAGCGACCGTCCTTCAGCGTCGTACGCAGCGACTGCGCGCGCTTGTTGATGATCACTTTCGCGATCTGCCCGGAGGAAAGCTGGGACTTCCATTCCTGTTCGCTCTCGTGCTTGTATTTGACTTCGGCGGACGCCTGGGCGGCGCCGCCCAGGAGCATTGCCGCAGCGCACGAGAGAACGAGCAGCGTGCGCACCAGTCGCATGGCGGGAGGATTCATGGCGCGGACCCTAGCGCACGTCACCCGGCTCCAGGCTAAAGCCTCGCGCGAGCCCGTCGGGCCGAGGTGTTCCGGTCGCGTCGTCAGATTGCGTCGCGGCGAGCTCCGCCGCGGATCACTTGCGCGCCGCTTTGATCGCCTTCTGGCGATCGATCTTCGAGAGCACCAGCTTGCGCATGCGCACGGTCTCGGGCGTCGCCTCGACGGCCTCGTCAGCGCGCACGAACTCGAGCGCCTCGTCGAGCGTCTGTTTGCGGTGCGCGTCCAGGCGCACGAGCACCTCGGCGGTTGACGAGCGCATGTTCGTGAGGTGCTTCTCCTTGCACGGGTTCACGTCGAGGTCGTCCGCGCGCGAGTTCTCGCCAACGATCATTCCCTCGTAGACCTCCTCGCCCGGCCCGAGGAACAGCACGCCGCGCTCCTGCAGCGTCATCAGCGCGTACGTCGCCGTCGGGCCGCGCCGATCGGCGACGAGCGTGCCCGTCGTTCGCGTCACGAGCTCGCCCGCCCAGGGCTCCCAGCGGTCGAACACGTGGTGCATGATCCCGGTGCCGCGGGTCTCGGTGAGGAACTCGGTGCGAAAGCCGATCAGGCCCCGCGCGGGCACGAGGTAATCCATACGCACCCAGCCGGTCCCGTGATTGGTCATGTGTTCCATCCTGCCCTTGCGCGCGGCGAGCAGCTGCGTGACGGTGCCCACGTGCTCCTCGGGCACGTCGACCGACAGCCGCTCGACGGGCTCGTGGCGCGCGCCGTCGATCTCTCGCTCGAGCACGCGCGGCTGGCCGACGGTCAGCTCGAAGCCCTCGCGACGCATCATCTCGACGAGCACCACGAGCTGCAGCTCGCCGCGACCCTGCACTTCGTAGGTGTCCGGGCGCTCGGTCTCGTACACGCGCAGGGAGACGTTGCCGACGAGCTCCTGGTCGAGACGGTTCTTGATCTGCCGCGCCGTCAGCTTGTCGCCGTCTTTGCCCGCGAGTGGGGATGTGTTCACGCCGATCGTGATCGCCATCGCAGGCTCGTCGACGGTGATCACCGGCAGCGGGACCGGGTCGTCCGGGTCGGCGAGCGTCTCGCCGATCGTCACCTCGGCGATCCCTGCGACGGCGATTATTTCGCCCGGCCCCGCCTCCGGCGCGTCCACGCGCTCGAGCGCCTCGGTCACGTACAGCTCCGCCACCTGCGCGCGCTCGATCGCGCCGCTCGCGCGGCACCATGCGATCGCCTGGCCCTTGCGAACGTGACCCTGGCGCACGCGGCAGATCGCAAGGCGTCCAACGTACGGCGAGGCATCGAGGTTGGTGACGAGCGCCTGCAGCGCGTGCCCGGGCTCATACATCGGCGGTGGGATGCGCTCGAGCAGCAGGTCCAGCAGCGCGGCGAGGTTCTCCTCCTGGATTTCCCTCCCTGGCTCGTAGCTCCGCGATGCGCGGCCGGCCTTCGCGTTGCAGTACACGATCGGGAACTCGATCTGCGACTCGTCGGCGTCGAGGTCGAGGAACAGCTCGTACACCTCGTCGATCACCTCCGCCACGCGCGCGTCGCGGCGATCCACCTTGTTGATCACGAGGATCACCGGCAGGCGCGACTCGAGCGCCTTGCGCAGGACGAAGCGCGTCTGCGGCAGCGGGCCCTCGGAGGCGTCGACGAGCAGGAGCACGCCGTCGACCATCGTCAGGCCGCGCTCGACCTCTCCGCCGAAGTCAGCGTGACCGGGCGTGTCGACGATGTTGAGCTTCACGCCGTTGTAGTGCAGAGAGGTGTTCTTCGCGAGGATCGTGATGCCCTTCTCGCGCTCGAGGTCCATCGAGTCGAGCACGCGCGTGGCCACATCCTGGCCGACGCGGAAGGCGCCGGACTGCCACAGCATCGCGTCGACGAGCGTCGTCTTGCCGTGATCGACGTGCGCGACGATCGCCACGTTGCGGATGTCTTCTCGGGGAACCAACACGGCCCGACAGGCTAGCGGCGTCGAGCAGTTTTTCGGGAGACCCATAGCCCGCTTCCTCGTCCAGCCATGCCGGCGCCGGTCGGGCACACACGGCGAAGCCGTGGGTCAGCTGTTGGCGTTAGAACAGAACTCTACGAGCGGCGCACCAGCCCACGTGTCGTGCGCAGCCCGAAACGAGTGAGCGCCGAGGGATAACGCTCGGCCGCCGCGACCGTCTGCTCCAACGCGGCGGCGAAGCGGCGGATGTCCGACTCCTCGATGACGAGCGGCGGGAGCGCCTTGATCACGTTCATGCGGTGACCGGCGACCTGGCAGAAGATGCGGTGCTCGTGAAACAGGGGCACGGTCACGAGCTGGGAGAACAATCCCGGCTGGCGGCGCTCGACCGTCTCCCACAGCCTGCGCGCCGCCGCGCCCGCGGGCGGGCCGAGCTCGATCGCCCACATCAACCCCAGCCCGCGCACGTCCGCCACCACCTCGTAGCGCTCTATCAGCGGACGCGTCAGCTCCAGCAGCAGCGCGCCGAGGCGCTGCGCGCGCGCGATCAGGCCCTCCTCGTCGAGCACCGCGAGCGTGGCGAGCGCGGCGGCGGCGGCGAGGTCGTTGCCGCCGAACGTCGAGCCATGGCGCACCGCGCGCTCCATGCCGTCGAATACGCGCTCGAAGGCGGCGCGCGCGACCAGCACCGCGCCGATCGG
>DATBCA010000411.1:0-1606 GCA_036270715.1 Solirubrobacteraceae bacterium | reverse complement strand
TCGGATGGCAACGCCTCGCCGTTGAGCGCGGCGGCGGTGCCGGGGACGCCGGCGTCGTGGGCGATCGCGCCCGCGGTCGCGGGCGCGTCGCCGGAGAGGACCTTGAGGAGCACGTGCTGCTCGGAGAAGAACGCGACGGTCTCGGCGGCGTTCGGCCGCAGCCGCTCGGCGAGCACGACGAGGCCGAGCGTCCGTACGTCCGCGGGGAGGTCGAGGTCCACACCGTCGGTGGGCAGCGGCTGCGCGCCCACCCCGAGCGCGAGCACGCGCCGGCCCGCGCCGGCCTCCTGTTGAGCGCGCGCGCGCAGCGACGCATCGGTGTTGGCGAAGCGCTCGGGTGCGCCGAGGAACAGCCGCGTGCCGTCCAGGTCGACGGCGCTCCAGCGCCGTCGTGACGAGAACGGCACCTGCGCGTTGACGCGCGCGCCGGTCGCGACCTCGGCGAGCGCGGCTTCGTCGATCGCTTCGAGCGTGAGGTTGCGCGAGGGCGAGGCGGCGGCGAACGAGGCCAGCTCGCGCGCGAGCGTTTCCTCGTCGGTGCCGTCGGCGGCGATCAGCGCGACGACGCGGGGAGCGGGCTCGGTGAGCGTGCCCGTCTTGTCGGTGCAGACGACGTCGACCGACGCGAGCGACTCGACGGCGTTGAGCTGCTGCGCGAGCACGCCGCGCCTGGCGATCTTGAACGCGGACACGGCGGCGGTGACGCTGATCAGGAGGATCAGCCCCTCGGGCACGAGGTTGACGAGGCCGGCGGTGATCGCCTGAATGCGCGCTTCTCCGGAGTGCACGCGCAGGAGCACGGAGACCGTCAGCCCGATCCCGAGCGGGACCCCCGCCGCTATCAGCCACAGCAGCAGGCGGTCGTTCGCGCGCTCGAGCGGCGAGCGCGAGTGGCGGAAGGCGCGCGCGGTCGCGGTCAGGCGCGCGGCGCGGCTTTCGTCCCCGACGGCGGTCGCCTCGAACAGCGCGAGGCCCTCGACGGCGAACGAACCCGACCACACGGGTTCGCCCGCACCGCGGACGACGGGTTCGGACTCGCCCGTGAGGTTCGCCTCGTCGAGCGCTAGGGCGTCGGCGGAGACGACGGTCCCGTCCGCGACCACCTGGTCGCCCGCGGCGAGTCGCACGAGGTCGCCCGGCACGACCTCCTCGACGGGCACGCGCTGGTCTGCGCCGTCGCGAACCACGACCGCGGACGGTGCGACGAGCGCCGCGAGGCGGTCGAGCTCGCGCTTGGAACGGATCTCCTGTATGGACCCGATGGCGACGTTCGAGACGAGGATGCCGAGGAAGAGAGCATCGCGCCAGGTAGCGAACGCGATCGTCAGCACCCCGAAGACGAACAGGATCGCGTTGGGGATGTTGAGCGTGTTCGCGCGGATGATGCTCGCGTAGGAACGGCTCGATGGCTGCGGCGCCGGCCTGCCGCGCTCCGCCAGCCGCCGCGCGGCCTCCGCCTGCGTCAGGCCGACCCCCGCGACCGCGGGGACCGCGGTGCTCGGCGCGCGCGGCTCGCTCACAGCGTGGGACGCGTTGACGTCACGGGTCACACGCTAATTGCAGACGCCGAGCGGCGCAGTGCGAACGGCGGCGACGGTCGGACGGC
>DATBCA010000410.1:0-2626 GCA_036270715.1 Solirubrobacteraceae bacterium | reverse complement strand
AGGACGGCGCGGCCGTCGCCGAGCTCGCCGGCGCGCACGTCGCGGCGCCCGACGGGGCCGTCGAATACGACGAACGGCGCGCGAAGATGGAGCGCCTGCGCGCCGAGGGAATCGACCCCTATCCGCCGGTCACGCTGTGGGGCCGGCGCACGCGCGTCGCCGACGTGCTCCACGCCCACGACCCCTCTGCGCTCGACGCGGGCGAGCACCCGGACATGCGCTATCTCGTCGCCGGGCGGCTGATCTCGCGGCGCGGCAACGGTAAGACCGCGTTCCTCGACCTGCGCGACCTGTCGGGCTCGATCCAGATCGTGCTGCGCGTGGACTCGCTCGGGCAGGAGGCCTACGATCGCATCCTCGGGTTTGACATCGGCGACATCGTCTCGGTCGATGGCTGCGTGTACGTGACCCAGCGGGGACAACTCGCGCTGGCGGCCAACGAGTGCGTGCTGCTGACGAAGTCGCTGCGCCCGCCGCCCGACAAGCACCACGGCCTCGGCGACACGGGAACTCGCTACCGCTACCGCGAGCTCGACCTGATCGCCAACCAGGAGACGCGCGAGCTGTTCATCACGCGCAACAAGATCATCCTCGCGATCCGCGAATGGCTCGCCGAGCGCGACTTCGTCGAGATCGAAACGCCGGCGCTGCAGTCGCTCGCGGGCGGAGCCGGCTCGCGTCCGTTCACCACGCATCACAACGCGCTCGATCGCGACCTGTATCTGCGCATCTCCGTCGAGCTGTTCCTCAACCGCTGCATCGTCGGCGGCATGGAGAACGTCTACGACATGGGCAAGGTGTTCCGCAACGAGGGGATCTCGCCGAAGCACAGCCCCGAGTTCACGATCATCGAGTTCATGTGCGCGTACTCCGACTACAACGACGTGGCGACGGTGACCGAAGAAATGTTCCGCGACGTCGCGCAGAAGGCGCTCGGCCGGACCGTGATCCAGCGCAACGGCGAGGAGATCGACCTCTCAAAGCCGTGGCGCCGCGTGACGATGCAGGAATTGATCATGGAACGCTTTGGCGTGGACTTCATGGACTCGACGCGCGAGCAGCTCGCGGAGCTGCTCGACGAGCCGATGGACCCCGACGCCACCTGGGCGGAGGTCGTCGCGGACATCTACGCCGAGAAAATCGAGTCGACGATCAACCAGCCCACGCACGTGTTCGACTTCCCGCTCGAGCCGTTCCCGATCACCCGGCGCCACCCCGTGCACCCGGAGCTCGCCGAACACTTCGACGCGGTCATCGGCGGCATCGAGCTCGTCAGCGGGGACACCGAGCTCAACGATCCGGTCGACCAGTGGCAGCGCTTCGTCGACCAGCGCAAGCGGCGCATGATCGACGACGCCGACGTGCCGCACCCCAACGACGAGGAGTACGCGCGCGCGATCGAGTATGGCTACTCGCCCACCGCGGGCGGCGGCATGGGGGTCGACCGGCTCGTGATGATCCTCACCGAACGCGACACGTTGCGTGAGGTGATCCCGTTCCCGATCGTGAGGGACCTGCGATGAGCACCTCCAAGCTGGATCTCGACCAGGGCGTGATCGACGCGTGCCACGCGGCCGCGTCGAGGATCGCGGCGGGCGTCTCCGAGGAGATCGCGGGCAGGACGACGGTGTCGGTCGAGAGGACGCTCGCACGCCTGCTCGGCGTCGACGGCGCCAACGAGTTGGACGCGCCGCTGCCGAACGTGCTCGTCGATCACGTGCGCGACCAGCACGAGCTCGGGCGCGGGATCGCCTACTGGCTCGCCAACGCGATGGTCGCCGACGGCACGCGCTCGGCGCAGCAGATCGCCGAAGCGGTCGACGCGGGCGAGCTCGACCTCTGCGCGCTGCCGCGGGCGGACGACGCGCTGATCCGCGCGCGGATCATGCGCGAGTTCGAGGAGCGCGTGCGCGAGATCAGCGCGCGCTCCTCCGAGCGGCGCGCGCTGCGCGAGCGCCTTGGCGAGAGCCCGCCGCCGCTGCGCTACGTGCTCACGGCGACGGGCAACGTGTACGAGGACGTCGTCCACGGCCTCGCGGTCGCCGAGGCGGGCGGGGACATCGTCGCGGTCATCCGCTCGACCGCGCAGAGCCTGCTCGACTACGTCCCGTTCGGCCCGACCACGGAGGGCTACGGCGGCACGTTCGCCACGCAAGAGAACTTCCGCATCATGCGCACGGCGCTCGACGAGTGGTCGAACGCGAACGGGCGCTATGTGCGCCTGTCGAGCTTCTGCTCGGGCCTGTGCATGTCCGAGATCGCCGCGATGGGCGCGATCGAGGGCTTTGACAACATGGTCAACGACGCGCTCTACGGGATCCTCTACCGCGACATCAACCCGATGCGCGGACTCATCGACCAGCGCGTGTCGCGGATGATCAACGGGTACTTCGGCGTCGTCATCAACACGGGCGAGGACAACTACCTGCGCACGGCCGACGCGCTGCAAGCCGCCCCGTCGGTGACCGCGTCGCAGTTCATCAATCGCCAGCTAGCGCGCGACTCGGGCGTGCCCGACGAGCAGATCGCGCTTGGCGACGCGTTCGAGATCGAGCCGTCGGTGACGAACGGGCTCCTCTACCACTGGGCGCAGGCGCAGCTCACGCGCGAGCTGTTCCCCGAGTGC
>DATBCA010000409.1:0-6828 GCA_036270715.1 Solirubrobacteraceae bacterium | reverse complement strand
GGCGCACGCGATCTTCGGCCGCGCGGCGCGCGATCGAGCTCGACAGCACAAGCGCAACTGTCTGGCTGAAATCAACGTCGGTCGCCGCGAGCGGGGCGCCATCCGCTTTTCTCAGCAACAGCTCGCCCCACGCGCCCCTCGTCGTCTCGATCGGGAAGGCCAGGAGTCCGCGCGAGCGAACTCGGGGGGCACGTCCCCGAGCCGCGTCGCCGGTGGCCGCGCCCGACGACGCAAGCCGCTCGAGCTCGCTGGCCGGCCAAGCGCCCGCGTGCGCCCGGACCTCGAGTGTGCCCTCGGGCGCGCGAAGCGCCAACACGGCAGCGCCGGCGACCGAATCGATCGCCACGACCGACTCCAGCGCCTCGTCGATCAGCCGCGCCAGCGGCGCGCCTTCGAGCGCGTGCGTGCCGAGCGTCGCGACCGCCGCCTGCTCGTGCGCGCGCAGCCTCAGCTCCTGCGCGGCGACCTTCAGATCGGTGATGTCGGAGATCACGCCGTGCCAGCGCGCCCGACCGCGCGCGTCCGTCACGAGCGCTGCTTCGTCGCGCACCCACACCGTGTGGCCGCGACGGTGCACCATGCGGTATTCCTCGGGAACCGCGGGCTCGGCCAGCGCGTCCTCGCGCGCGAGCACGCGCGCCCGGTCACGCGGGTCGAGCTGATGCGCCCACAGGTGGGGATTCTCGAGCCATTCCTGCGCGCTGAAGCCGAGGATCGTCTCGATGCCGCGGCTCACGTAATGCCAGCGTCCGTCCGAGCCCGTGTCGGAGATGTAGAGGATCGCGGGGATCCGGTCGAGCAGGCCCTCGACTTCGACGCCTACGGGCAGCTCCACGGCGGAGTTGGGCCCGGCGCGCTGGTCGGGGCGCCCGCGAACCGGGTGCAAGGGGGACATGCTTTCAGGCGCATCGGCAATGTCCGCGCGCAAGCTAAACGCCGACGCTTCCGCGACCGATGCGGCGAAGATCTTGAATGCGCCGTCTTCGCTCTTCTGGAAGATCTCGCCGCTGCGCACGTGTCCCAACGCCCCAGCGGCGATCTGGACACGAGGCCATTTCTCATCTTGCGCCCGCTCGTCACGCTCGCAGCGTGCCGGGCGAGATCCGGATCATCGGAGGTCCCACGCCGATCCGCGTTATGCGCGTGCCCGGGGAGATCTATCGCTGGAAGGTGCAGAACGGCTCTGCCGAGCAACACGTGTACGTCCAGATCGCCGACGCGCTCACGCCCGAGCGCGTCGAGGAGCCGCTTCGCTCCGAAATCGAGTCCAAGGGTGAAGCGGTGCTGCGCCGGCTGCTCGACTCGGGAGACGTTCCGGTGCGGATCAAGATCACGTCTGCCGGGGTCACCAAGGTCGGGATCGACCGCCGCTCGCACCCCTGCGTGCTTTGACGACGCTGCAGAGGCGAGCGCGGCGCTCTGCCAGAAGTTCGCAAACGTCGCTGCCCGCGCGCACACGTGAGCGGACGTGCGAGCGGCCGGTGCGCGAGCCGTCCACGCCGGTGGCCGAGGTCTCAAGGGCGCGCTCGACCAAGGTCGATAACACGCGTGCCCAGCCATGCCGATGCCAGGCGCCCATCCCCGCCCTAACCGCGCGATGACCCGCAGCCGATCCACGCCATGTCAGTGAGCGAGCATGACACCCGCCGCTGGCGGCTGATGATCGCCGATGACGATCCCGCGGTCCGCTCCGTTCTCAGCGAGACGCTCGGTAAGGAATTCGAGGTCGTCGGGACCGCGGTCGATGGCGAGGATGCCGTCAAGGTCGCAGCTTGGGTCCAGCCCGACGCGGCGCTGATCGACGTCGAGATGCCCAACGGGAGCGGTCTGCGTGCGGTCGAGGGTATCGCGAGCGTCTCTCCCGAAACCGCCATCGTGATCCTCTCGACCGAGGAGCCCGACGCGGCCGTGCGGGAGCTACTCGGCGCCGGCGCGATCGCCTACTGCGGCAAGGGCGCCTCGCCGGCGTTGCTCGCGCGCTCGCTGCGCGATTCGATCGAACTGTGGCGTGAGGTGTCCTTCGCCGAAGACATCGAGGCGTACGCGGATCTCGATTACGTCTCGTGGGACGCCCCGCCGCCGCGCCCGCGCGGCCCCGTGCCCGCCGACTGGTAGACACAGCCGCGGTGATCGCCTGGCCGCGGCCCGGCAACTGCGCCCGCGCGCTCGTCCGAGCCCGACCCCGCCTGCGCGATGGGGTGGGAGACCGCGCCGCGGCGTAGGCTCAGCGGTGCCCGTTCCCGAGTTGATCGGAGGTTCCCATGGCCGCACCGGTGCTCGCCCGCGAACGCTTCGCGCGCGCCGCGCGCTTCGACCCGCGTGGGATCAAACGCGCGGTCAAGGACGTCGAGGGGTTGAACGCAAAATTCGCGCTCATCATCACGCGCAGCGTCGGCACGATGGCGTGTGCCTACGTGTTCTCGCTGATAGCGCTGCTCAGCCTGCCCGCGGTGCTGATCCAGGCGGGAGTGCTCACGAATTCCGACGTGCCCAAGTTCTTCACCAAAGCCGGGCTCATTCTCGTCGTCTCGTGGGTCGCGCAGACGTTCCTGCAGCTCGTGCTGCTGTCGGTGATCATGGTCGGCCAGTCGGTGCAGTCGCTCGCGTCCGACGCGCGCGCGGAGAAGGAGTTCACCGACACCGAGACGATCCTCGACCGGCTGGACACGCACACCGCGGGTGGCCTGCGCGACGTTCTCGAGGCGGTCCACGCGCTCGCGGACGCCGGCAAGGCGAGCTAGCGTCGCCGCGCTAGCAGGCGGCAGGCGGCCGGCCGGCCTCGCGCCCTTCGCGCGGCGCTCGCGCACGACCTCGTTGTGAAGATTTGTCGAGCGTGCGCGCGAGCGCGTGGAAACTGGGGGTTACGCGTAGTATCGTCAACGTAGCCTCGAGTCGATCAAGGGGGACATGAGGAATGGCGTCGGTGGCAACCGCGCCACAGCGGAATCCGAGTCTGGAAGCGAGGGGCGAGCGAGCGCTCTTCGGCGCTTGGCGTGGAGGCGACTCGCGTGCGCGCGACGCGCTCGTGCACCGCTTCATGCCGCTCGCGAGGGCGCTCGCGCGTCGTTACGATCACGCCTCCGAGCCGTTCGACGACCTGCTCCAGGTGGCCCACGTGGGTCTGCTCAAGGCGCTCGACCGCTTCGACCCCGAGCTCGGCTTCCCGTTCCAGTCGTTCGCGATCCCGACGATCCTGGGCGAGGTGCGACGGTACTTCCGCGATGCCGGGTGGTCCGTGCACGTGTCGCGCTCCTCGCAGGAGCGCGCACTCAAGCTGCGCACCGCGCAGACGCAGCTCGCGGGCCGCTGGGGCCGGGCGCCGACGGTCAACGAGCTGGCGGAGTACCTCGAGCTCGACACCGAGGAGGTCGTAGAGGTGCTCCAGGTCGTCCAGGCGTACGAGGCGGCGTCGCTCGACGCGCCCCAGCCCGGGGGCGCCGAGGACCCGTTGCAATACGCCGACGCGATCGGGCGCGTCGACGAGCGCTACGAGCTGATCGAGCTGGACGCGACCCTGGTCGCGGTCCTCGGCCAGATACCCGCCCGCGAGCGCTCGATCCTGCGCATGCGCTTCGTCGAGGACCTGACCCAGACCGAGATCGCCGCGCGCGTCGGGGTGTCGCAGATGCAGGTCTCGCGCCTGCTGCGGCAGACCGTCGCGCGCCTGCGCGCGCTCGCCGAGGCGCCGGCGGGGGCCTAGTGTCCTGAGTCAGAAATTCGACGGCGCTTCCCGTAGAGGCATGAGGGCGCCCGGCCGGTGTTCGCCGTGAACAGATCATCGGCGTCGTCGACACGCATGCTTCGCGGGCCCGGCCGAGACAAGCAGGCGACTCATGGCTGAGCGAGCGAACGTCTACCTGCGCATCTCCAACAGCGCCGAGAACATCGCGTTGGTGCGCCAGGCGCTGAGCGGCGTGGCCGAGCAGGTGGACCTTCCCGCCGGTGCCCTCAACGACATCCGCACCGCGGCGACGGAGGCGTGCAACAACGTCGCCCTCCACGCCTACGCGGGCGCGGAGGGGCGGCTCGAGGTCGAGATCGGCTGCCATGCCGACGCGCTCGCGGTCGTCGTGCGAGACCGCGGAACCGGAATCCAACCGCGCATCCGCGCGCAGTCCGACAACGCGCTCGGCATCGGCCTCGCAATCATCCAGGCGCTCGCGCGGCGCGTCGAGTTCAACGACCCACCCGGTGGCGGAACGGAGGTGCGGATGGAGTTCGGCGCAAGCCCCGCGCACGGACGGCTCGCGCGCGCCGGCGTGAGCCGTCCGCCCGAGTCCGCGGATGACGGCGCCGAGCTCGCCTCGACGACCGTTCTCGCGATCGCGCCTTCGCTGCTCGCGGGCAGTGTGTTGCCGCGCGTACTGACCGTGCTCGCCGCGCGAGCGGGCTTCACCACCGACCGCATCTCCGACGTGCAGATGATCGCCGATGCCCTTGCCGCGCAGGTGCGCGACGCAGGCGGCGGCGACGAAATCAGGCTGACAGCACGCACGGCACGACGCCGGGTCGAATTGGCGGTGGGGCCGCTCGCCAACGGCGCCGCGCGCGAGCTCGTCGAGAGCTCTCGGGGCGATGGAGTCGCGTCGCTGATCGGCAAGCTGAGCGATGAGCACCGCATAGACGGCACACCCGGCGCGCGCTCGTCGACGCTGATCCTCGCCCTCGCCGATCGCGCCTGAAGGCCGACGCGCTCCCCCTCGCCGAGCACGCGTGAACGCCGACGCACTCGTGCCCTCTCGCCGGGAGCGCCGCCGCCCTCGTGCCGAGGGGGGCGGCGCTGCAGAAATGAATAAGCGGTGACCGCCGGGGGACGCGGTCACCGCTCTAGGAGGACGACTCCCTGGTTGTTATTTGCCCCGTTCCCCGGCGTCCTAAACCCTGCCCCGGGTTTCGCACGCAAACGTGCACGCGACCGGCCGCGCGCCGGAGGCTGGCATACTGGGCGTCTTGCCCCGCCCGCGCGGAGTCGCTGGGGGTGCGCGGAGCGGGAGGACGACACGTAGCGAAAGCATGGAACAGGCGAGCGGCGTGGACGAGCGGCGTGCCGGGCCCCAAAAGGAGCGGGCAGCGATCGCCGGCGGGCGCCGCGGGGCGTTCAGCCACCAGGCGCTGCTGCACGCGGGCGACGATGAGCTTGCGACGGCTGCGGCGACGTTCGTCGCGACGGCGCTCGAGGCGGGCGAGTCGGTCGTGCTCGCGGTTCGCGGCGAGCGCGAGGTGTTCCTGCGCGAGGTGCTCGCCGACGACGCGCGCAACGTCATGTTCTGCGACATCGAGGTGCTCGCGCGGAACCCCGCGCGGTTGATCCCGGCGTGGCTTCGCTTCCTCGACCAGCACGACGACGGCGCGCGCGGGCTCGCGATGCTCGCCGAATGCGTCTGGCCCGGTCGCTCGGAGGAGGAGCTGAGCGAGTGCGCGCGCTACGAGGGCCTGCTCAACGTGGCCTTCGGGCGCGGTCGCGCGTGGCGCCTGCTGTGCCCTTACGACGTGGACGCGCTCGACGACGAGATCGTCGAGCTCGCCCGTTCGACGCACCCTCTCCTGCGCCTCGACGGGAAGACCGAGGCGAGCCGTGCGTACGCCGGGGCGGACGCGGTGCGCCCACTCGAGGGTGAGCTTTCCGAGCCGCCCGCCGGGGCGCGCGCGCTCGCCTTCACGATTACGAGCCTGCACGAGGTGCGTGAGTTCGTCGCCGACGCCGCGCACGCGGCGCGGCTGCCCTCGCAACGCACCGAGAACTTGCGGCTGGCGGTCAACGAGCTCGCGAGCAACAGCGTGTGCCACGGCGGCGGCGCCGGCACGCTGCGCACGTGGTGCGATGAGGAGGCGTTGGTCTGCCAGGTGAGCGACAACGGGCGCATCCGCGAGCGCATGGTGGGCAGGCTGCGCCCCGACCCCGATCAGACGAGCGGGCGCGGCCTGTGGCTCGTGAACCACCTTTGCGACCTCGTTCAGATCCGCTCGGGCGACCACGGGAGCGTCGTACGCGTGTACGTGCGCCTCGCCGGCGACGAAGCGGCCGAGCTTGCACAGCGCCCTCGAACGCTGCGCTAGCATCAGGCTGTGACGGAGTCCGAGCACCTGCGCGTGGACGTCCAGGGCGGGGATGGGCGCGTTATCGTGCGGCTCGGAGGGGAGCTCGATCTCGCGAGCGCGCCGGTGCTCGAACGCGAGCTCGAGAGCGCGCAGATCGACGCGGCGCCGTCGCTCGTGTTCGACCTCGACGGGCTCGAGTTCCTCGACTCGACCGGGCTTCAGGTGCTGCTCGCGACGCATCGCCACGCGACCGAGCACGGCCAGCAGTTCGCGATCACGCGCGGCTCGCCTCAGGTGCAGAGGCTGCTCGACATCACGCGCGTCGCCGAGCGCCTGACGATCGTCGACGCGCCCGTCTGAGCGGGCCGCGGCCGCGGGCCGCGGCCGGGGTCGGCCTGATGGCTCAACTCGTCCGCGCGCGGCGGCCAGGATCGGCGCGAGCGCGCTCGGCGAGGCGGGGCTCGGGTAGAGAACGAGCGGACGCGCTCGCGGAGGGAGCGCGCGAGCGCCGCAAAACCCGATCCGCGCGTTAGCGCCCCGGTTCCTTCCCCGCCGCTGGTCGTGCCACCCGTGGCACTGGGGCGGGACGGAATCCACGCGCGAGCGCCCGTTCCAGCGCCGAGGGTCGATGTCCAGGCGAACGGCGGACTTGGCCTCCGGAGTGGTGACTACGCTCAGGCCATGCGCAGCGGAGACGGGGCGGCGCGAGCATGAGGGCTCTCGAGCGGCTCGCGGTGATGGACCTCGGCTCGAACTCGTTCCGCCTGGTCGTGTTCACGGCGGGCGACG
>DATBCA010000408.1:0-2216 GCA_036270715.1 Solirubrobacteraceae bacterium | reverse complement strand
CAGCCGGGGCCGAGCTCGGCTCCAGATCCGCTCTCGCGCGCGCACACCGCGGGTGTGCCCGAGCGCTACGGCCCAGTGCAACTCGAACGCCACGTCAAAGACGACGGCCGCGCGCTGCTCATATACGCGCGCGCCAACCCGCCCGACCCTGCACGCGCGTGACCGAGCTGCGCTTCAACGAGCTGCGGGGCGAGGAGGTCGTCTACGCGATCCACCGTCAGGACCGCACGTTCCTGCCCGCGCGCGACCACTGCCCGCTGTGCCCCACGCGCCCGGGCGACGAGCCGACCGAGATTCCCTATCCGAGCTTCGAGATCGCCGTGTTCGACAACCGCTTCCCGGCGTTCACCGCGCCGGACGGCGCCGCTGAGGTCGTCGTCTACACCGACGAGCACGAGTGCTCGCTCGCGACGCTCTCGCCCGCGCGCGCGGAGGATCTGATGTGGGTCTGGCGCCACCGTTACGCGGAGCTCGGCGCGCGCGAGGACGTCGCCTACGTGATGATCTTCGAGAACCGCGGCGTCGAGGTCGGCGTGACGATCCACCATCCCCACGGCCAGATCTACGGGTACCCCTTCCTGCCGCCCGTGCCGGCGCTCGAGCTCGCGGCCGACCGGCGCCTGGGCGGCTGCGCCCCCTGCGAGCTGCTGCGCGCCGAGCTCGAGGACGGCCGGAGGATCCTGCTGGAGAACGACGGCGCCGTCGCCTACATCCCGTTCGCGGCGCGCTGGGCGTATGAAGTCCACGTGTGCGTTCGCGCGCACCGAGCGAGCCTGCTCGAGTGCGAGCCCGAGGAGCTTCGCCAGCTCGCGGATGTGCTGCAGACGCTGGTGCGCGGCTACGACGCGCTCTTCGAGCGGCCGTTTCCGTACGTGATGGTCGTGCACCAGGCACCGACGGGCGCGGCGGGCGTCGAAGGCGCGGGCGCGCCGCACGGGCACCTGCACGTCGAGTTCTACCCGCCGCTGCGAACGGCGGACAAGCTCAAGTACCTCGCCGGGTCCGAGCAGGGGGCGGGCACGTTCATCGCCGACACGGTCCCGGAGGAGTCGGCGATCGCCCTGCGCGAGGCGATCGCCCGTGCGGCGTGAGCGCAGCGCCGGCGCCTTCGCACCCGGCCGCGTCAACCTGATAGGCGAGCACACCGACTACAACGAGGGCTTCGCGCTGCCGTTCGCGATCGCCGAGGGCGTGACCGTGCGCGCACTCGCTCACGAGACCGGCGGCGCGCCGCGCATGCTCGCGCGGGCGCGCGACCTCGACGAGGTCGACGAGTTCCCGCTGGCCGAGCCGCCGCGCGCGCAGGGGTGGCGCGCGTACGTGCACGGCATCGTCTCCGAGCTTTCGCGTGCGGGCTATGAGCTCGTGTCCGCGGACGTGGATATCTCCGGCGACGTGCCGCTGGGCGGCGGGCTCTCCTCCTCGGCCGCGCTCGAGGTCGCGCTCGCGCTCGCGCTCGTGAGCCTGTGCGGCGATGGCGCGAGCGCTCTCCCCGCGGAGCTCGACAGGATGCAGATCGCGCGGCTCTGCTCGCGCGTCGAGAACGAGTGGAGTGGCGCGCAGACCGGCCTCCTGGATCAGCTCGCGTCGCTGTTCGGCGCGCCGTGCAGCGCGCTGCGCATCGACTTCCGCACGCTCGAGATCGAGGAGGTGCCGCTGCGGCTGGGCGGCTGGCGGCTCGCCGTGATCGACTCGGGCGAGCGCCACGCCCACGCGAGCTCGGGCTACAACGAGCGCCGCGCCGAGTGCCGCCGCGCGTGCGAGCTGCTGGGCGTGTCGTCCCTGCGCGACGCCCGCGCCGACGGCGTCGAAGGCCTGCCCGAGCCGCTGCGCGCGCGCGCGCGGCACGTGCTGGGCGAGAACGAGCGCGTGCTCGCGGCGGTCGCGGCGCTGCGCGCCGGCGAGGTCCGCGCGCTGGCGGAGCTGCTGAACGCCTCTCACGCGAGCCTGCGCGACCTCTACGAGGTCTCGACGGTCCGCGTTGATGCGACGGTCTCGGAGCTGCTCGAGAATGGCGCTGCGGGAGCGCGCATGATCGGCGGCGGCTTCGGCGGCGCGGTCCTCGGCCTGTTCCCGGCCGACGTCCCGCTGCCGGCGGGCGCGCGCGAGGTACGAGCGGGCGCGGGAGCCCGCATGCTTTAGGGGTTTCGAGCCTCGCGCACGGCCGGCGAGGAGAGCTCGACCAACCGCGACGGCGAGCCGGAGGGCGTGACGCG
>DATBCA010000407.1:0-12753 GCA_036270715.1 Solirubrobacteraceae bacterium | reverse complement strand
GCTGCTGCGCGAGGACATGCTCGAGAGCGTCGCTCGCATCGGTGGGCGACTCTCGGAGCTGCGCCTCGACACGGAGCTCGACATCGCGCACGGAGTCGTCCGCTACCTCGAGCTCGTCAAGCTCGCGGCGCTGCTGCAGCGCGCCCCCGAGAGCAAGGTGAGGGACGCGCTCGAGGACATCAACGCGCGGCTGCTCGTCTCGGCGACTCCGCTCGAGCGCGAGATCTTCCAGACCTCAACGCTCGACGAGCTGCTCGTCGAGGCCGTCGACGGCGAGGGCGATCCAGACGACCCCGCGGCACCCGGCCCGCCGGCGCTCCAGGCGCGCTCGACCGGGCTAGCACGGCGCGGGCTCGGCGACGCCGAAGAGCTCTCACTCGGACCGTTCCTGCCGCGCAAGGGTCGCGGCCTCGCGCTCTCGGCGTCGGACGTCGCGATCTACCGCAGCTGCCCGCTTCGCTACAAGTTTGCGCGCGTCCTGCGGATCCCGACCGAGCAGACGCTGCACCAGCGCTTCGGCATCCTCGTGCACCAGGTGCTGGAGCGCTACCACGCGGCGTCGCTCGACGAGCTCGAGGACCTGTTCGCGCTGTTCGACGCCGGCTGGCGGCGCGCGGGCCTCGGCGACAGCGCCGTCGAGCAGGCGCTGCGCGAAAAGGGGTACGAGGCGCTGCGCCGCTATCACGCGCGCCTGTCGCGCGAGCCCGGGACGCCCGTGTGGTTCGAGCGCTCGTTCAACTTCCGCCTCGGCCCGCACCACATCCGTGGACGCGTCGACCGCGTGGATCGCGTGGCCGGCGCCGAGAGCGAGGCGTTCGAGCTGATCGACTACAAGACTTCGCGCGTGAAGGCGCCGGCGGATCTGCGCGAGGACGTGCAGCTGTCGCTGTACGCGCTCGCCGCGCGCGAGGACTGGAAGCTCGGGTCCGTGCGGCTGGCCTACCACTACGTCCTCGACGACTGCAAGGTCGCGGTTCCGTGCGGTCCCGAGGGCCCGGACGCGGTCACGGAGACGGTGCTCGAGGTCGGCGAGGGAATCCTCGCGCAGCACTTTGGCGCCACGCCCTCGCGCGCGGTGTGCTCGATGTGCGACTACCGCATCACCTGCCCCGTCGCCGAGGCCTGACGGCGCGCGCGGGGCCCTAAGGGCCCTAGGCCTCGGGCCCGCGCTGGCGCAGGAAGCGCTGGAATTCGCGCGCGAGCGTGTCGCCGGAGGGAACGTCCTGCGGGCCCGCGTGCTCGTCGTCCTCGGTGGCCTGCTCGAGGCGCTCGACGAACGCCTGGATGTCCGGATCGCTGGCCACGGCGAGCCCGACCTGGCGCTCGTAGTCCGCGGCCGCTGCCTCGATCTCGGAGACGTCGACCGAGACGCCCGTCAGCCCTTCGAGGCGCCGCAGCAGCGCGAGCGCAGCCTTCGGGTTCGCGGCCGCGGCCACGTAATGCGGCACCGCCGCCCACAGGCTCGCCGACGGCAGGCCGGTCGCCAGACACGCCGCGTGCAGCACGCCCACGATCCCCGTCGGCCCCTCGTAGCTGGAGGGCGTGATGCCCAGGCGCTCGCCGAGGGCGGGATCGGATGCGTGGCCGGTCATCGCGACCGGGCGCGTGTGCGGCACGTCGCCGAGGAGCGCGCCGAGCGAAACGACGAGCTGCACCCCGAGCGCCTCCGCGAGCTCGATCACGTGGGAGCTGAACGTGCGCCAGCGCATCGACGGCTCGACCCCGCGCACGAGCACGAGGTCGCGCGGCGCGCGCGGCGCGAGCGCTTCGAACACCTCGATGCTCGGCCACACCAGCTCGCGCACGCCCTCCTCGCCGATGCGGATGCACGGGCGGTTTGCCTGGTAGTCGAAGAAGTCCTCCGAGTCGATCCGCGCGAAGCGGCGCGCATCGAGCGCTCCCGCGAGGAACGAGACGGCGGTGGAGGCGGCCTCGCCGGCGTCGTTCCAGCCCTTGAACGCGCACACCATCGCCGGGGCCCTGAGGCCATCCGGGCGACGGTCCCACACGAGCGGCTGCATCCGGTTCACCGTACATCATGGGCCGATGAGCGCCGCCGGCAGCGACCTGGTTCACGCAGCGACGATCGCGACGCTGCGTGACGAGGACGACGTGGACGGTGTGTTCGCGTGTACCCGCAAGGAACGGCTGCGCTCGCGCACTGGCGCGCCGTATCTAGCGCTGGAGCTGCGCGACGCCAGCGGCGCCATCCCCGCGAAGGCGTTCCGCGACGCCGACCTGCTGGCGGGACGCTTCGAGCGCGGCGAGCTCGTGCGCGTGCGAGGACGCGCGACGCGTTTTCGCGACGAGCTGCAGATCGACGTGGCTACGATCGCCAAGGCGGCCGGCGTCGAGGCCGATCCCTCGCGCTTCCTGCCGACCGCGCATCGCGACCTCGACGAGCTCGAAGGCTTTCTCGAGCATCTCGCGCGCGAGGTCTACGACCCGCGACTCGCGGCGCTGCTCGCGAGCCTGCTCGGCGACCGCGCGCTGCGCGCCGAGCTTCGCCGCGCCCCGTGCTCGATGCCGGGCTCGCGCGCGCCCGGCGCGCATCACGCCTACCTCGGTGGCCTGCTCGAGCACACGGTCGCGGTTGCGACGATGGCCGTCGAGCTGTGCGCGGTTCACCCGCGCCTGGACCGCGACCTCCTGCTGAGCGCCGCGATCGTCCACGACCTCGGCAAGACGCGCGAGTTCGCGTACGCCGCCGACGTCACGCGCACCCGCGAGGGTGCGCTGCTCGGGCACCTCGAGCTCGGCGTTCGCGTGATCGCCGCGCACGCGCCGGCGCAGCTCGACGAGTCGCGGCGGCTCGCGCTCGAGCACTGCGTGCTGGTGCACCACGGGGCCCGCGACGGGGCGCCCGCGGGCTTCGCCTGCCCCGAGGCCGTCGCGCTCTTCCGCCTCAACTCACTGGACGCGGGCGTCAAGGGGGCGTTCGAGCACCATCTCGCCGAGCGGGCGGGGCTGAGCGCGCCGCGAACGGGCTGATCGAGCGGAATCAAGGGCCGTTGCCGATGTGCCGATATGAGCGGTGATGAGCGATGTCGCAGCACCCCCCGGCGGCCGGCGGACCGCGTCGTCTAAAGACGCGCCCGAGGCCAGCGATCGTCGCAGCGGCGATCGCCGGGCGCCCGAACGCGCGGGCCTGTACCCACCGCTACACAGCGGTCGCTCGCCGAAGATGATCGGCGAGGTCGTCGTCGACCTCGGACTCGCTGATAAGGAGACCGTCGAGGAGGCGGTCGAGCTCGCTCGCGCGCAGGGTCGTCCGACGGGACTCGTGCTCGTCGAACAGGGGGTTCTCCGCCACGACCAGCTCGCGCGCGTGGTCGCGGAGCGCTTCGGCCTGGAATACGTCGACCTGAGCTTGTACGAAGTCGACGTCGGGGCGACCAGCCTGCTCAGCCCGGAGGTGTGCCAGCGCTACCGCGCGGTACCAATCGGCTTCACCGAGGATGGCGCGGTGCTGCTCGCGATGGCCGACCCGACGAACGTGCTGACGGTCGACGACGTAGCGATGATGAGCGGTCGCAGGGTCAAGCCCGTGGCCGCATCGCTCGAGGACCTGCGGCTGCTGCTCGCGCGCATCACGAACATCGGCGGCTCGATCGAGGACATCGACGAAGACGCCGCCGAGGACGAGGCCGATCCGCTTGCCGTCGAGGAGGGCGAGGGCGACGCGCCGATCATCAAGCTCGTGCACTCGATCGTCGCGCAGGCGATCCAGCGCGGCGCATCCGACATCCACATCAACCCCGAAGACGGCGACTGGCGCGTCGTCTTCCGCGTCGACGGCGTGCTCACCCCGGCGGCGACGATCAAACGCAAGATGGCCAGGGGTGTCGTCTCGCGCGTCAAGATCATGGCCGAGATCGACATCAGCGTGAAACGCGTGCCGCAGGATGGCCGCTTCGCGCTGTCGGTCGAAGGCCGGCGCGTCGACGTCCGCGTCGTCACGCTCCCACTCGCTCACGGCGAGGGCATCGTGATGCGCATCCTCGACAAGGGCGTGACCATTCAGGGCGTCGATACGCTCGGCCTCCCCGAGCCCGAGCTCGAGCGTCTCACGACCGGGATCCACCGCCCGAACGGCGCGGTCCTGGTCACGGGCCCGACCGGCTCGGGCAAGACGACGACGCTGTACGCGGCGCTCAGCGCGCTCAACGACGGCCAGCGCAGCATCATCACGATCGAGGATCCAGTCGAGCAACGCATCGCCGGCATCAAGCAGATGCAGATTCACCCAAAGGCGGGGGTCACCTTCGACGTCGGCCTGCGCTCGCTCCTCCGCGCCGACCCCGACGTGATCATGGTGGGAGAGGTTCGCGACCGCGAGACCGCGCACATCGCCATCGAGGCGGCCCTCACCGGGCACCTCGTTATCTCGACGCTTCATACGCGCGACGCGCCGAGCGCTCTCGGACGCCTGATCGACATGGGCATCGAGCCGTTCCTCGTCTCCTCGGCGATCGACTGCATCGTCGCCCAGCGTCTCGTCCGCATCCTGTGCCGCTACTGCAAGCACGAGCAGAACGTCTCCGAGGCGGTGCTCGCCGAACACGGCATCTCCGGCGTCACGGTGTTCGAGCCCGTCGGCTGCAAGCGCTGTGGCTCCTCCGGCTACCGCGGGCGCGTCGGCGTCTTCGAGGTGATGACCGTCAGCGAGCCGATTCGCGAGCTGATCCTCGAGCGCGCGTCCGTCGACGCGATGGTCGAGATCGCCGAAGGCGAAGGGATGCGCCGCCTGCGCGACAACGGTATGGACAAGGTCCGCGAAGGCATCACCTCGATCGCCGAGATCGAGCGCATGACGACCAGCCTGCTCTGAGGGGCGGCGGCCAAAGGCCGCCGGGAGACACGCGCAGGCCAGCGCCACGACGTTTGCCCTGCACGCTCCGTCATGCCGTCACGGCGCTGGCTTCCACATAAACGCGCGAGCCACCGCCCGGTCAGGGGATATCGAACGAGGCGAGGAGCGCGCCGGCCGCCGCGTGCGTGGTGGCGCAAACGGCGCGAGCGATCGCGACCGGTGTTACCTCGGCTCGGGCTACGTCTGCTGGGTGGGCTCGGCCGCCGGCGGCTGAGCCGGACCGGGGGCGACGGTCGCCGGCTCCGGCGCCGCGACTCCCGCCTGCGTCACGGGCGCGACGGGTGCCTGCGCCGCCTGCGCCGCGGGCGCGGGTGCCTGCGCCTGCTGGGAGGCGCTGAGCGCCGGCCGCTCGGGCTCGCCCTGGCCGGTCACCGACTGCTTGAACTCGCGCATCCCGCTGCCTAGCTGGCGGCCGATTTCGGGGAGGCGTTTCGCTCCGAACAGGAGCAGCAGGATCACGACGAGGAACGCTATGTGAAGCGGGTTGTCAAGACCCATACGCGGCCGAGTTTAGTGCATCGAGCTGGAGCGATCGATCGGACGGGCTTGGCTCCCCGCCCGCACGCGGAGCACGAGGCGCGCGGCGACGACCACCAGGAACGCGGCGAACGCGTCGCGAAGCACCCGCCCGGTGAGCGCATTGGCGAGCGCGACCCCGCCGGCCGCGCCCGCGAGCGAGAGCACGCCGAGCATGAGCGCGTCGCCGCGATTGACGTTGCCATAGCGGTCCTGCCTGTAAGTCCCGACAAGCGCGACGGGGATGATCGCGAGCAGCGACGTCGCCTCGGCCTGGTGCTGGCTGAGGCTGAGAAACGCGACGAGCCCGGGAACGAACAGCACGCCGCCGCCGACGCCGAGCATCCCGGCGAGCACGCCTCCGGCGAGGCCGATCAGAACCGCGCCGATCACCGCAGCACGAGGTCGACGGCACTCGCGAGCAGCACCACGGCGAACAGCAGCGAGATCGCCGGACCGGAGACGCGCTGCTGAAGCCGCGTCCCGAGCGTCACGCCCGCGATCGCCGGGATGCCGATGAGCACGCCGTCGAGGACCTTCACGTTGCCGTATAGGCCCTGCGTTCCCGCGGCGAATGCGGCGATGAAGACGATCGCGCCGAGCGAGGTGCCCGTCGCGGTGCGCTCGTCGTATCCGAGCCAGAGCACGAGCAGCGGCACGATCACGGTCCCGCCGCCGACGCCGAACAGGCCGCTGAACGCGCCCGCCGCGGTGCCGATCAGCGCGAGCTTGAACGCGCGCCCTGGCGAGCGCTCAGCGCGCGCCTGCGCGTTCACGCGTGCAGTCAGCGGCGGTGGCGATGATGCGCGCCATACTAGACCGCGTGTCCCCCGCCGCGACGCTCGCTCCGGCGCTCGAGCCGCTCCGTGCCGATCCGCGCAGAGCTGCGGTCCTGCTCGACATCGACGGCACGCTCGCGCCGATCGTGCGCCATGCCGCCGACGCCCACGTGCCCGAGGCGACGCGCGCGCTGCTGATCGAGGCCGCCCGACGCTACGGGCTCGTGGGGTGCGTGAGCGGTCGCCAGGCCAACACCGCGCGGCGCATCGTCGCGCTGGGGACGATCGCCTACATCGGCAATCACGGCGCCGAACTCCTGCGCCCCGGGGCGAGCGCGCCCGAGATCTCGCCCGAGCTCGAGGCGTGGGTCCCGCGAGTGCGCGCGTTCGCCGCGCGCGCGCTCACGAGCGAGCGCGAGCGGCTGCGCGTGCGTGGCGAGGACAAGGGCGCGATCGCGGCCTTTCACTGGCGCGGCGCGCGCGATGAAGATGCCGCCGCGGCGGCCGTCGCCGAGATCGCAGCCGCCGCCGAGCAGGACGGTTTCGCGATCCACTGGGGCCGAAAGGTGCTCGAGGTGCGCGCGCCGGTCGTGCTCGACAAGGGCGTCGGCGTAGCCGCGCTCCTGCGCGGCACCGACGTCGCGGCCGCACTGTACGTCGGCGACGACAGCACGGACATCGACGCGTTTCGCGGTCTCCGCGCGCTCGTCGACGCGGGCGCGCTGGCGCACTCGGTGTGCGTCGCGGTGAGCTCCGAGGAGACCCCGGAGGAGCTCGCGCTCGAGGCAGACCTGACCGTTGCGGGAACCGACGGGGTGCGCGAGCTGCTCGGAGTGCTGGTCTCCTAGGCGCGTGCGCTTCGTCGACTTCCTGCGCACGACCGTCCTGCTCAGCGCGGGCGCGGCGACGGCGCTCGGCGCCGTCACCGCGCTGTCGGTCGCGCGGAACTCGCAGACCGGCGTCCTGTTCGTCGCCGTGGGCTGGTGGGCGATCGCGACGGTGATCGGTCTGCGGATGTCGCGCCGCGCGGAGACCAACCCACCGATCTCGCGGCTGCTCGCGAGCGCGCGCGCGACGACGATGCTCCCCGAGTTCCATCCCGCGGCGGTCCTCCTGAACCGGCTCTGGCCGCTGCTCGTGTTCACGCTCGTCGCCGGCGGGCTCGCGTTCCTCGCGCCGCAGGTGCCCGCGATCGCGGCCGGGTTCGCGATCATCTGGGCGCTCTCGTGGCGCCGCCAGGACGCGGCGGTGCGCGCGATCGAGGAGCGCGACGGGGCCGCCTTCTTCGTGCGCCGCACCTCGCCGCTGCGGCCGATGGCGCTGGAACGGGCGCCCGGTTTCAAGGCAATGCGTCCGGAGCGCAACGGCGCCGTCACGTGAGGTGAGCGCTTGAGCGGCGCGGACGGCCTGGAGGTCCTGATCGTCTCGCTCGGGTCGACGGCGGGGCTGCGCGCCGCGGACGAGGAGCTGCGCGCGTCGCTCGAGCGCTGCGGTGCGCGCGCCGCGATCGTTAGGGCACGTGCCCCGCGGCCGGTGCGCACGCTCGCGCTCACCGACCTCGCGTGGGCCCGCGCCACGCGCGCGCAGGTGGCGCTCGCGCTGCGCGCGGATACGCGCGCGCGGCCGCCGTGCTTGATCTATTCGACGACCACCGCCGCTCTGCTGTGGCCGCTCGCCGGCGCGATCCGCTTCGACTCGACCGCCGCCGCCAACCGACCCGGCCGCCACGGCGTGTGGCAGCGACCGCTCGAGCGCAAACGCCTGCGCGAGGCGCCGCTGCTGCTGCCGTGGAGCGAGGGCAGCCTCGACGGTCTCTCGCCGCTCGAGACGGTGCACGGTCGCGCGCTCGTCGTTCCCGTGCCCGTCGAGCCGTCCGCCACGGGCGCCTGGCGGGCGCCCGCGGCCGCGCGCGAGATCGCGGCGCTCACGTATGCGGCCAACCCGCGCAAGAAGGGGCTCGACCGCGTGCTGGCGGCGTGGAGGCGGGTGCGCTCGGAGCTTCCCTCGCTCGCGGGGCAGGAGCTGGTGGTGGCCGGCGCCTCCGCGCGCGACCTTCGCGCGGCGGGCTTGGAGGGGGGAGAGGATGGGGTGCGCGTGGTCGGCGTCCTCGCGCACGAGGCGTACCGCGCGCTGCTGCGCCGCGCTCGAGTGTTCGTGTGCGCGCCGCGGCGCGAGGACTACGGCATCGCGCAGCTCGAGGCCCTCGCCGACGGCTGCGTACTCGTGACGACGCCCGCGCCGGGGCCGTACGCGGCGCTTCCGCTCGCGCGCGCGCTCGACACGCGCCTCGTCGCGGACGATCTCACCGCGGCGCTGCGCGCGGCGTTCGAGCGCCCGCCGACGGACTACGCTGAGCGCGCGCACGAGGCACTCGCACCGTTCACGCGCGCCGCCGTCGACGGCGTTGTGGCGCGCGAGCTACTTCCGCGCCTCGCGGCGAGCGCACGGCTTTCTTAGCTCCTGCAGCTCGCGCCACGGGCGCGTGTTGAAGACGTCCGCGCGCGTGAGCCACGCGCGCCGCGCGGTCGCAACGCCCCAGCGCATGTTCTCGAGCGTGCGCGTGCGGTGGGCGTCGGAGTTGATCACCAGGCGCACTCCCGCCTCGCGCGCCGCGCGCGCGTGGACGTCGCTCAGGTCGCGGCGTGCGGGGTTGGCGTTGATCTCGAGCAGCGTCCCCGTGCGCGCGGCCGCCGCGAACACCGCCTCGAGGTCGAGCTCGTAGGGCGCGCGGCGCTCGATCAGGCGGCCGGTGGGATGCCCGATCGCGTCCACGAGCGGGTGCTCGATGGCGGCCAGCATCCGCTCGGTCATCGCCTGCTCGCCGATCCCGAACGACGTGTGTACGCTCGCGATCACCCAGTCGAGCTCGCTCAGCAGCTCGTCGTCGTAGTCGAGCGAGCCGTCCGGGAACACGTTCACCTCGCTGCCCGCGAGCAGCTCGATCCCGTCGATGCGCGCGTTTGCCTCGCGCACGAGCTCGATCTGGCGGCGCAGCTGCTCGGGCGAGACGTCGTTGCCGAAGCCATGGCTCGCCGAGTGGTCGGTGATCGCGAGGAAGTCGTAGCCGCGCGCGAGCGCGGCCGCGGCCATCTCGTCGATTGTGTTGTGCCCGTCGGAGGCGACGGTGTGCGCGTGCAGGTCCCCGCGGACGTCGCCGAGCTCGATCAGCTCCGGCAGGCCGCTGCCGCCGTCGCGGCGCGCGGCGTCAAGCTCGCCGCGGTTCTCTCGCAGCTCGGGCTCGATGAAGGAGAGGCCGAGAAGCTCGTACAGCTCGGCCTCGCTCGCGCACGTGCGCGTGCGGCCGATCGTCTGGTCGAGGACCCCGTACTCCGAGACCGAGAGGCCCGAGCGCTGCGCGCGCTCGCGCAGCGCCGCGTTGTGCTCGCCCGAGCCCGTCATGTGCGCGAGCAGGTTCCCGAGCGCGGCCGGCTTGGCGATCCGCAGGTCGACGGCCATCCCCGTGTAAGTGACCCCGCGCGCCCCCGCGCGCCCCGCCGAGCTGACCTCTTGAATATGACCGACCGCAGCGAGACTCTTCGCGAGCGTCGTAGGGCGTGTCGTCGTCGCGATCAGATCGAGGTCCTTGACGCTGTCGGTCTGGCGGCGCGCCGACCCGGCGAGGACGACGGTGGTGCGCTCGTCGGCGCGGTCGCGCAGGGACGTCGCGATCTCCTCGCCGAGCTCAAGCGCCTGCGGCAGCAGCACGCGTGGTGTTGGAGCACGCTCCGCGACGCCTTCCGCGAGCGCCTGCACGATCCGCTCCTCGAACTTCGGTCCGAGGCCGCGCACGCCGCGGACGCGCTGGGCGAGGGCCGCCTCGCGAAGCGCCTCCGGCGAGTCGACGCCGAGCTCCGAGAACAGGAGCCGCGCGCGCTTGGGGCCGATGCCGGGAAGCCTCGTGATCCGCAGCAGCCCCGCGGGGAACTTCTCACGCAGCTTCGCCGCCGCGGGGATCGCCCCCGTGTCGAGCAGCGCGACGATCTTCTCCTGCAGCGTCGCACCGATACCCGGCAGCTCCGTCGCGCGTCCCGCGCGCGCGAGCCCAGCGACGGATGACGTCGCGCCGCGCACCGATTTGGCGCCGGTGCGGTAGGCGAGCACGCGGTGCACGATCGCGCCGTCGAGCTCGTACAGGTCGCCGAGTTCTTCGAGCGCGTCGGCGATCGCCGCGTTGGACAGCTCGCTTGCAACCATGGCCGCCCGAGAGCGTATGCGCAGCCGGGCCCGCTGGTGGCGATCGGCGCGCGCGACGCTCTAGGGTACGCCGTCCGAGATGTCCGGCGAGGCCTGGCTGATACTCCCGACGTACAACGAGGCCGAGAACATCGAGGCGATCGTCGACGCTGCCGGCGCGGTGCTCGCGCGGGCGTCGCCCGACGGTCATCGCGTGCTCATCGTCGACGACGGCTCGCCCGACGGAACCGGACAGATCGCCGACCGGCTCGCGGCCGAGCACGACTGGGTCGCGGTGCTGCACCGGGCCGAGAAGAGCGGGATCGGTCCCGCGTACCTCGCCGGCTTCCGCCGCGCGCTCGACGAAGGCGCGGCGTTCGTAATGGAGATGGACTCCGACTTCTCGCATGACCCGGCCGACCTCGCGCGACTGCTCGCGGCGGTGTACCAGGGCGCCGATCTGGCGCTCGGCTCGCGCTACGTGCCGGGCGGCCACGTCAGCGATTGGGGGCTGTTGCGGCGGTTCATCAGCGAGGGGGGGTCGACGTACGCGCGCTGGGTGCTCGGCCTGCGCGTCCGCGACCTGACGGGAGGTTTCAAGTGCTTTCGCCGCGAGGTGCTCGAGGCGATCCACTTCGACGGCGTGCGCTCGCGCGGCTACGCGTTCCAGGTCGAGCTCACGTATCGCGCCGCGCGCGCGGGCTTTCGCATCGTCGAGGTCCCGATCACCTTCCGAGACCGCCGCCAGGGGAAGAGCAAGATGTCGTGGCGGATAGCCGCCGAGGCAATATGGCTGGTTCCGATGCTGCGCTTCAGGAAAACGCCCGCGCCGGTCGATCGTTAGGCGGTGGACGCCTCCGCATACGCGTTCGCGCACGGTGTGCGGCATACGCGCGCGACGCTGCGCGCCTGGCAGCGCGACCCCGTCGCCGTGCTCGGGCGCTGGACGCTCGGCAGCGCGGCGGCAGCGGGCGGCCTGCTGCTCGCCGTGCTCCTGATCTCCTACGTCGACAGCGGCAAGCAGACGCTGATCACGCTGCGCCCGCCGTTCGCCGTCGGCGGCGGCGGCGACGTGCTCAGCGTCCTCAAGCACAACGGGCTCGTGCTCGCGCTGCACGCGATGGCGTGCGTGGCGGGATTCATCGCGGGCTCTGCGCTCCCGCTGCAGGCGCAGTACCGCACCGGGATCTCGCGCTGGGTGCACGCCCACGGCGGGCGCATCGCGATCTGCTTCGTCGCCGCCGCGACGACGTTCTCGCTGAGCGCGCAGGCCTACCTGCTGGGCCGTACCCTCGGCGGCGTCGCGGCGTTCCTGCGCGTCTCGCCCGCGACGCTCCTGCTCGGCGTGCTCCCGCACGCGATCCCCGAGCTGGTGGCGCTGTTCCTGCCGCTAGCCGCGTGGATCATCGCGAGCCGCCGCGGCGAGTGGGAGCAGCTGCTCGCGGCGACCTTCGTGACGGTCGCGCTCGCGGTCCCCGTGCTGATCGTCTCGGCGCTCGTCGAGGTGTACGTCTCGCCTCACCTGTTCACCGCGCTCACGCACATTCACCCGCCGATCGTGCGCCACGCCGAAGGCTGGTTGGTGGAAGTGCGCTGAGCGCCACGCGCGCCGGGCTCGCTGACCGCGAGGCCACCCGCTGACCCTCCTTTACTTTGTATAGTGATAGGCAAGCGATCAAGGAGACACCCATGGCAGGCACCCTCAACGAAGTCACCGACAACAACTTCCAGGCCGAGGTCATCGAAGCGGATAGCCCGGTGATGGTCGACTTCTGGGCCCCGTGGTGCGGGCCGTGCCGTGTCGTGGCGCCGGTGCTCGAGGAGATCGCGGCGGAGCGCGCCGACCTGCGCGTCGTGAAGCTGAACGTCGATGACAACCAGCAGACGGCAGCCAACTACCAGGTGCTCTCGATCCCCACGATGATCCTCTTCAAGGCCGGCCAGCCGGTCAAGACGGTCATCGGCGCCTACCCGAAGAAGAAGCTGGAGCAGGAGCTCGAGCCGGCGCTCTCGGCGGCGTAGGGCCTAGTGCGGTCGGTGGCGCGGCACCGCCACCGGCAAAGTGGCATTCGTGCTGTCGGTGGCGCTGTAGCTTGGCCGCTGAGCGCAGTCGCGCCTCTGGCGGTGCGGGAGCGCCACCATTAGGGGGCAATCGCGCGCCGCAGCGCGATGATGAGGGCGCGTTCGTCGACGCTCGCCTCCTGGATGTACCACTCCTCGCGGGAGTCCGCGGGAGCGGACACTCCGAGATCGAGCTCGACCGCGAGCGTCTCTTCGGCGAGATGGTCGCGGTGGGCTTTGGCGGCGTCGAGCAGGGCGTCGTCGCCGGACAGCGACAGCGCGATCCGGTCCTCGACGGCGAGCCCCGCGTCCCTGCGCGCGTTCTGTACCGCGTGGACGATCTCTCGTGCG
>DATBCA010000406.1:0-2401 GCA_036270715.1 Solirubrobacteraceae bacterium | reverse complement strand
GGAACCGTCGTCGTCGAGCTCGCGGGCGGGGTGTTCGCGGCGCCTGCCGCGGCGCCGGTCGCGCCCACGCGTGCCGTCGTCGCGCCCGCCGCCCCCGCCACCGCCGGCGAGGTCGCCGACCGGTTCGGCGAGCCGGCAGCGGGAGCACTCGAGTTGACTGCCGCCGCGGGGCCGGTCGTCGTCGTGGTTGCTTGCGCGCCATTGCGCGCGAGCGCGCACGCCGGGGCGAAAAGCGCGAGCGCAACGGTCGCGGCGATCCCCGCGCGCGCGACGCGCGCGCACGCAGCAGTCGCCGGCGGGGTCATCGAGTCAGTCGCCGCCGGCGGGGTCATCGAGTCAGTCGCCGGCGGGGTAGTCGAGTCAGTCGTCGGCGGAGTCATCGAGTCAGCCGTCGGTGGAGTCATCGAGTGAGTCGCCGGCGGAGTCATCGAGTGAGTCGCCGGCGGAGTCGTTGGACGGCGCGTCGTCGCGAACGGCACTGTCGCGATGCTAGCCGCCGACAGCGCCGCTTCGCGCCTGCGCGGGCGTGCCGGGCGGGAGCAGGTCCGCGATCGCATCGAGCGCGTCGGCGAGCACGCGCTGCGGCGGCTGCGAGGCGTCGAGCGTGCGGATGCGCTGCGGCTCCTCGCGCGCGAGCCGATCGTACGCGGCGGCGATCGCCGCGAAGAAGCTCTCGTCCTCGCGCTCGAGCCTGTCACGGACGTCCGCGCGCTCCTCCAGGCGCGCGCGGCCCTCGCGCGGCGAGATCGCGAGCAGCAGCGTGCGGTCGGGTCGCAGCCCGCCGGTCGCGAACTCGTTGATCGCCAGCACCGCCTCGACGCCCAGCTCGCGCCCGGCGCCCTGGTAAGCGAGCGAGGAGTCGACGAAGCGGTCGAGCAGCACCACCGCGCCCTCCGCGAGCAGCGGCGCGACGCGCTCGCTCACGAGCTGCGCGCGCGCCGCCGCGTACAGCAGCGCCTCGGCGCGCGCGGAGATCTCGAGCTGGGGATCGGCGACGAGCGCGCGGATGCGCTCGGAGGTCTCGACGCCACCCGGCTCGCGCAGCAGCTCGACGCGGTCGCCGCGCGCGCGCAGCTCGTCCGCGAGCGCGAGCGCGAGCGTCGACTTGCCAGCGCCGTCGAGGCCCTCGATCGTGATCAGCAGCCCTCGCGCCATGTCGCTGGAGAACGTATCGCCTCTACGATGCGCTGCGTGGGCGATCGCAATGCGCTGCTTCCCGGCCTCGAGGCGCAGCCGCATGCGCGCGCCGTGCTCGAAGGCGCGCTCGCGAACAGCGCGACGCCGTCGCACGCGTACCTCCTTCACGGACCCTCCGGGAGCGGCAAGCGCGACGCCGCCCGTGCGTTCGCAGCCGCGCTCCTGTCCGAGGATCCGCGATCCACGCAGGCGATCCCCCAAAGGATCGCCAACTCATCCCACCCCGACCTCACGTGGGTCGTCCCCTCGGGAGCCGCCGAAATGCTCGTGTCCGACGTCGAGGAGCCCGTCGTCGCCGCGGCTGCGCGAACGCCGTTCGAGTCCGCGCGGCGCGTGTTCGTGATCGAGCGCGTCGAGACGATGAACGACGAGGCGGCGAACCGGCTGCTGAAGACGCTCGAGGAACCGCACTCGTTCGTCCACATGTTGCTGCTCACCGACCGCCGCGAGGGCGTCGCGCCGACGATCGCCTCGCGCTGCCAGCACGTGCGCTTCGACCCGCTGCCCGCCGCGCGCATCGCGGCCGAGCTCGAGGAGCTGGACGGGGTCGACGCCGAGAGAGCGCTCGCCTGCGCGCGACTGTCGCTCGGCGACGCCGCGCACGCGCGCGTGCTTGCAGGCGCGCGCGGGGAGGCGATGCGCGCGGCCGCCGAGCGCTTCGTGCGCTCCGCGCTCGCCGGGGAGACCGCCGAGCGCCCGTGGCTCGTGTTGCTCGAGCGCGCGAACGCCGCCGGCGAGGCCGTCGGCGAGGAGGCGCAGGAGCGCCTGCAGGACGAGCTCGAGCTGTTGCCATCCAAGGAGCGCAAACGCTTCGAGCGCGAATCCACAGAGGCGCGCCGCCGCGGCGAGCGACGTGCGCGCACGCGCGCCCTCGACGAGATGCTCTCGCTCTGCGAGCTGTGGCTGCGCGATGCCCTCTGCGTCAGCGAAGGCGCCGACGAGCTCGTGCACGCCGTCGATCGCCTGCCCGCGCTCGAGGAGGACGCGCGCGAGGTCGGCTCGGAGCGCCTGCGCGACGCGATCGCGCTCGTGCAGGACGTGCGCCTCGCGCTGCCCCAGAACGTCGGCGAAGAGCTCGCTCTAGAGGCGCTCGCCTACCGCATTCAGGCGCTCGGCGGGCACGAGGACTGATTTGGAGGCCCCTCGCGCCGCCGATCGGACGGGTCGCGTGTCGCGAAGCGGGTGCCGCGCGCGCGCGTGCGCG
>DATBCA010000405.1:0-2090 GCA_036270715.1 Solirubrobacteraceae bacterium | reverse complement strand
CCCCATCGAAACCTGCATCATCAGCACGATGACCGCGCCGAGGATCACTGCGGCGATCATCGCGACGATCAGCTCGACGAGCACGAAGCCGTCGCTCGCCTTCGCGGGCTTGGGGAATATGCGCGAGATTCGGGACACGAGCGGCCTCCTTGCTACCGGCGGCCGAGCTATCTCGCGTTACGAGACCTCTGACTTTGCGTCCCCGCCTCGCGGCGGGTTTGCCCTTTTCGGCGAATCAGTATTTGCTGCGAGCAACATCGGCGGACCGACCGCGCGCCTACAGGCGCTTGGACGGATATCGCACGGCGCGCGGGCGCGGCTGGCAGCGCTCGCACACGTACGTGCCGCGCCCCGCGACGACGAGCTTCTTGATCTCGCCGCCGCAGCGCACGCACGCCTCGCCCTCGCGGCCGTAGATGAGGAACTCGTCCTGAAACGAACCGCGCACGCCGTCGATGTCACGGAAGTCGTCGATGCTCGCCCCGCGCGCGTCGATGCCCGCGCGCAGCGCCGCGAGCACGCCCTCGCGCAGCGCCGCCCACTGTGCGGGAGTGAGCCGGCCGGCGGGCCGGCGGGGGTGCACGCGCGCACGGAACAGCGCCTCGTCGGCGTAGATATTGCCCACGCCCGCGATTCGCCTCTGGTCGAGCAGTAGCGCCTTGATCGGCGCGCGCCGTCCGCGCGCGAGGGCGCGCAGGTGCGCCACGGTGAAGCGCTCGTCGAAGGGCTCGAGGCCGAGACGCGCTGCGAAGAACGCCTCGAGCGCGTCCTCGCCGATCAACAGCTCGCCGGTGCCGAAGCGGCGGGGATCGGAGATGACCAGGCGCGCGCGCGGCTCCAGCTCGATGCGAACACGCGCGTGCGACGGCTCAGGGTCGGGGTTCCAGAGCAGCGCCCCGGTCATGCGCAGGTGCTGCGCGACGTAGACCTCGTCCTCGAGCGCCCACACGAGGTACTTGCCGCGCCTTCCGAGGCTCAGAACGCGCCGGCCCTCGAGCGCCGCCTCGAGCTCAGCGGGCGCGAGCGGCCGCGACCAGCGCGGGTCGAGGATCTCGACGCGGCGCACGCGCCTGCCCTCCACGAGCGGCGCGAGCTGGCCGCGAATCGTCTCGACCTCGGGCAGCTCGGGCATCGCGAGCCCAGCCTAGAGCTCGTCCGCGAACTGCACCCCCGGCAGCGCTTCGGCGTCGCGACCCGCGAGCCATCTCAGCGCCGTCGCGCCGACGTCCGCGAGCGGCCCGTCGTGACGACTCGTCCGCGTGCGCGTAGGTCGTGCCCCCTCAGACACCACGCTCCACATCGCCCCCGTCACCGCGAGCAGCGGCGCGTACTCGCGCGTGTGGTCGCTCCCCGCGTGCGCGGGGTCCACGCCGTGGTCCGCGGTCACGATCAGGAGGTCGCCCTCGCGCAGGCGCCCGAGCAGGCCGGCGAGGTAGTCGTCGAGCGCGCGCAGGGATCGCGCGAAGCCCTCGACATCCTTGCGGTGGCCGAACGTCTGGTCGGTCTCGATCAGGTTCGCGAACACGAGGCCGTGATCGATCTGCGTGAGCACTTCGTCGACGCTCTCGAGCGCGCGCGCGTTGCTCGCCCCGGGATGCGACAGCGTCACGCCGACGCCCGCGAACAGGTCGGCGATCTTGCCCACGGCGTGAACCGCCACCGCCGCGTCCTGCAGCTCCTGCAGGTAGCTGCGAGCGGGCGGTGCGAGCGTGAGGTCGCGACGGCCCTCCGTGCGCGTGAACGCCCCGCCTCGGCCCGCGAACGGCCGCGCGATCACCCGCCCCACCGCGTGCTCGCCCGTGAGCGCCGCGCGTGCGGCGGCACAGGCCTCGTACAGCCGCTGCGGGGCAACGACGTCGACGTGCGCGGCGAGCTGCAGGACGGAGTCCTGGGAGGTGTAGAGGATCAGCGCGCCGGTGCGCACGTGATCGGCACCGAACTCTTCGATCGCCGCGATCCCGTCGCGCGGCGCGTTGCAGATGAGCTCGTGTCCCGTCGCGGCGACGAGGCGTGCGATCACCTCCGGCGGAAAGCCGCGTGGGTAGGTCGGCAGCGCGCGCTCGAGCACGACTCCCATGAGCTCCCAGTGG